>CAYWUE010000017.1:0-39642 GCA_964461415.1 uncultured Eubacterium sp. | reverse complement strand
AATTCTTTTTCTTTTTTTAATCGGAAAAATCGGCATTAGCCGATTTCCCCTTTTTTTACTGTAACAAGAAGCTATTTCAAATTCTTCTTGTACCAAATCATATTATAATGAATAATTATCTATTGTTATATTCAGCAACTTTTTTATTGATTTTGTCAATAGGATTTAACAAATCACTAATTGAACTGTCATGATTAAGTCTATCAATGAATGTAGCAGTGAATTTTGTAATATCAACATTGATATACCATTCTCTCTTGAGAAGTTCAGGAGTCTGGTAAATACAGTTTGTTGTCATTACTCTATATATTAATCCCTGTTCATATGCTTCATCAAATCTGTCAAGACCATTTGTAAAAAGACCAAAAGTTGAAGCGACAAACACCCTGTTAGCTTTTCTTTTCTTAAGCTGTCTTGCAACATCTAACATACTATCACCGGAAGAAATCATATCATCAATGATAAGAACGTCTTTTCCTTCTACTGATTCACCAAGATACTCGTGAGCAACGATAGGATTACGTCCGTCAACGACTGTAGTATAATCACGACGTTTGTAGAACATACCCATATTAATTCCCAAAGCATTAGCAAAGTATACTACTCTGCCCATAGCACCTTCATCCGGGCTGATTACCATAAGATGATCTGAGTCAATCTTGATATCATCAACATTTCTTAAAAGGTTTTTTATGAACTGGTATGTTGGCATAATTGATTCAAAACCGCTACATGGGATTGCATTATTTACACGAGGATCGTGAGCATCAAAAGTAAGGATATTGTCAACGCCCATATTTACAAGTTCCTGAAGCATTACTGCACAGTCCATTGATTCGCGGGATGTACGTCTATGCTGTCTGCTTTCATAAAGGAAAGGCATAATAACAGTTATTCTACGTGCTTTACCGCTAGTAGCAGCAATTACTCTCTTGATATCAGCATAGTGGTCATCAGGAGACATATGGTTCTTGTAACCGCAAACACTGTATTCTACACTATAATTAGTTACATCATCAATGATGTAAAGGTCAGCACCACGAACTGATTCGCATAAAGTACATTTTGCTTCACCAGTACCAAATCTTGGTGTTTTTACATTGAGAAGATAAGATTTCTTTGTGTAACCTTTGAAGGTGATGGGTGATTCTTCAGCCTCGATTCTATCACTTCTCCAATCAGCAATATAAGCGTCTACTGCGTCACCTAACTGCTTACTTCCTGACAATGCAACAATTGCAAGAGGTCCTACAGGAATTGATTCAACGTATTTTTTGATAGCCATTTCAAAATTTCCTCCGTGTGTTAAATTAAAAATTCTTTTTTATTCTTATATCATCACCAAAAATCTTTAAAGGTGTATAATTTCCGGCAGTTCTAGAGAAGATGCGTTCTTCGTATTTTTTTTGCAAATCTTCCAGAGTAAAATTCGTGGAAATAATAGTAGATTTTTGATGTATAAGTCTTTCATTAAGACAATCAAACAATGATGACTCAGTGAATGCATTAGACATTTCAGTGCCTAAGTCATCTATAATCAATAAATCGCAACGTAATAATTCGTCCATGCTTATCTGACGATAAACGCTAGAATTATTTCGTCTGAATGAATAATCTGCTAACAAATCAAAAAGCTGAACTGCTGATAAATAGATAACAGAGTAAGACTTTTCGATTAATTCCTTTGCGATGCAGTTAATCAGAAAAGTTTTTCCTGTACCTGCCTTGCCATAGAATAACAGATTGTCAAAAGTTTTGTCAAAATTATTTATAAAATAGTGACAGTGGTCAACTACGCCATCTATATTTTCAGATGCTGTCATGCCTGTATCAGGGTCAATGAAATCATCAGAATATAAATCGTAGTCAAATGTGTCAAAGTTTTCTCTGTCAAGAATTTCTTTGAGCTCAGAACGGGAATACAGCAGGCGAACAATCTCGGACTTGAGACATTCGCAAGGTTTTCCATCAATAAAACCGGTATCCTTACACTGTGAACATGTATAAATATCATCAAGATAATCGGCAGGATAGCCATTAGCTAAAAGAGCAACTTTTTTCTGCTCGCTTATGTTTGCGATATCCTGACGAAGAGAATCTTTTGCAGAAAAATCTCCGGCAAGAGAAAGCTTTAAAGCTCTATTGGCAAGTCGACCAATCTGCCCGTCAAATTCCTGGATTGAAGGAACCTTTTCATATACTTCATTGATACGCTTGTTTAATTTGATTTTATTATTTAACTGACGGTCATTGTAGCTGTTTGCAATGACGTCAAACTGTTCTCTGGTTAAAGCCATAATAATCTCCAATTAATTTGTGGATTTTAATTTGTTGTTTCTTTTTGCAATGAGTTTTCTTTCGAGCTCTTTATAGTCATATGTACGCTGTTCGAATGACTGCTTAGTTTTTGTAGATGAAGCAGTCTTGACCGGTTTCTTGCTTACGAAAGAAATATTTTTTTCGTAAACCTTAGTCATTTGCTCTGAATGAAGCTTGTCTAATTTTTCGATGTCATTCATATTCTTGACGTTGTTAGTATACCAATTAGTTAGTATACCATCAGTGTAGCCAAAATTGCCATTATGCATACGTTCCATTGTACGATTGCAGGCTTCAACAATAATTTCATCTGAAAAACCATATGTATCAGTCCATTTTGTAATGTAAGCAATTTCTTTTCTTACAGGAACTGTAGGATTCTGACCGAAAATCTTATAGATTGTTTTAGAAATACCTTCTCTAAGTTTTTCATCAGCTTTAGCTTCTTCGATTGATGAAATATTTTTCTTAGCATATTCAACAGCCTTCTTTTCAATATAAGGTAATGAAGAATGACCTTCAGAAATACATGACTCCATAATATATTCGATGAAATCAGCATCAAAACAAAGCCCATCAATCATATATAATATACAATTAATATCATTAGAGTTCAAAGGACGTCCAAGATATGTCTGTGCAAGAAACATTAACTGATTAAAAGTATCATTTTTTGCAAAATCAGTAAGTTCTCTTGTGGAATACTTCTTTTTAATAGGGATAACATTTCCGGTACTTTCAGGCACAGGAATAGATTCACTCTGACCTGAAGCAGATGCTAAAATATTAGATTCAACATTTTCTGAGTTAGAAATACCATTTACAATATATCTGTTGCGAAGAATGGATTCCATTTTTATACCTGAAATCTCATTACAGTTGTTATAAGACAAAGTAATAAGGTTTTGTTCAGACCAGTAATTTAAGGCACGAACAACGTCTGATTCTAACATATTAAACTTGTCGGCAATTCTTTCAGTTGTAAGTTCATCTGCAATAGCTTCAGTGTTACTGTTTACAAGGCGCAATAAATGAAGATAAATTTTAATAAATTCACCGTTGGCCTTTGGCATATATTCATCCATAAAAACATTTGATACTGAAGTAAATTCTGTTACGCATCCTCTATCTAAAACCAATTTACACATTGTCTCATAATCCTCTTCGTAAAATTATTATCTCACAAAACACAACGCCACTCTAGAATATCTGTGAGACTTGAAATCTCTAAAGAAGTGTTGCAAGAAGAAGTATAGCATAAAGAATTAAAAAATCAACGTCACAAATTGGGTGAAACCCCCATTTTTAAAGGGTTTTCGGGAAATGTTAATAATGTTAATAATGTGAATAATAAGGGCACATAAAATGTCGAAAAATGGTGAATCACTATTGAAATCTGGAAAAATCATGGTTGCCAAATTGGGATATTATGTAAACAAACAATCCACAAAAAATTAATGAAAGTTATCAACAAAATTTTTTTTGCTTGTTAATAAGTTAATTGCCGAGTAAGTGATTGCCGATTTTTACTACATCTCCGGCACCCATTGTTATCAACAAATCGTTTGTTGAACAATTTTCTAATAAAAAATTTTCGATTTCGTTAAAAGAAGGGAAATAATAGGCCTCTGTACCCAGTTCTTTTATACCTTCCATAACTTTTTTTGAACTAATACCAAGATTGTCTTTTTCTCTGGCAGCGTAAATATCTGCAAGAACAACTGCATCTGCTAATGATAATGCTTTGCAAAATTCAGGTAATAAAGCTTTAGTTCTTGTATATGTATGTGGCTGGAAAACGATCCACATTTTGTTATGAGGATAATGTTTTGCAGTATTGATTGTTGCAATAATCTCATCAGGGTGATGAGCATAATCATCAATAATAGTAATATCACCTAATTTTCCTTTAAACTGAAAACGTCTGTCAGTGCCACCATACTGCTGTAATCCGGCAATAATGCTTGAATCATCAATGCCCATAAAGTGAGCGGCAGCAATAGAAGCAAGAGAATTATAAATATTGTGCTCTCCGGTAACCTTTAATTCAATGTGAGTTTTTTCTTTACCGTTAACAAGTAAGTCATATGAGCCTCTTGCAAATTGGTCATAAGAAATGTTAGCAGGGCTGTACATACTCTTAGATGAATCAGAACCAACTGTTATAACGTTACATTTAAGACCTTTTGTAAAATATTCATAGTCATCAATATCGCTGTTTATGATAAGTGCACCATGTTCAGGTACCAACTCGGCATATTTTCTAAAACTTTGTCTTATGTCATCTAAATCCTTAAAGAAATCTAGGTGGTCTGCAGCAACATTAAGAATAATTGCAATAGTAGGTGCAAATGATAAGAAACTGTTAGTGTATTCACATGCCTCTGTAATCATATTGCCTGAATGACCGATTCTTGTATTGCCTTTGATAGCCGGCATAATACCACCGACCAAAATAGTAGGGTCGCTATCAGCTTCAAGCATAATCTGTGAAAGCATGGAAGTAGTGGTGGTTTTGCCATGTGTACCGGAAACACCGATGGCAACTTCGTAATTTTTCATGATTTGTCCTAGGAATTCAGCTCTTGTTAAAAGAGGAATATTCATATTCCTAGCAGCTACGAGCTCAGGATTGTCATCTTTTACTGCAGCAGTATATATTAAAACTTCTGTATCGGAATCAACATTAGAAGCAATCTGGTTATAGTAGATTTTTGCACCGAGGGATTCTAAGTGATCAGTAATTTCTGATTCGTTAGAATCTGAACCTATAACACTGAAGCCTTTTGAAAGCATAATTTCTGCAAGTGCGCTCATACTAATTCCACCAATGCCTGTAAAATGAATTTTTGCAGGAGTATTAAAGTCTAATTCGTACATAGTTTAAAAATGTCCTTTCATTCAAAATAAATAGGTTTTTCTACCTATTAATTAGTATACTCTCAAACAAAAAAATTTTAAAGCCTTAAAATCAAAAATTAGTCAATTGATAAAAAGTACTGAAAAACGATATGATTGTTATGCAAAAAGCACAATAAGTTGCGAAAAAACAAGAAAAAACGAGAAAATTTACACAACAAAATCGCTGAAAACTCTTTTAATAAAAGTTGTTTAGTGATATAATCGAGCTACTAATATATGCAGCGAGGTGAGGGACATGATAAAAAAAGAAATGATTGCAATGTTGTTGGCAGGTGGACAAGGCAGCCGCCTTGGAGTACTGACATCAAAGATTGCAAAACCTGCAGTTGCATTTGGAGGAAAATATAAGATTATAGATTTTCCGCTTAGCAACTGTATTAACTCCGGGGTCGATACTGTAGGTGTTTTAACCCAGTACCAGCCGCTTAGGCTTAATGCTCACATCGGGATAGGCATTCCATGGGATTTGGATCGTAATTTAGGTGGAGTGACGGTACTTCCGCCATATGAAAAGAGCGAAAATACTGAGTGGTACACAGGAACAGCTAATGCCATATTCCAAAATCTGGATTATATGGATTCGTACAATCCTGAGTATGTTCTTATTCTTTCCGGCGACCATATTTATAAAATGGATTACGAAGTGATGCTTGACTATCATAAGGCAAACAAGGCAGATGTTACTATTGCAGCCATGCCGGTGCCAATTGAAGAAGCTAGCAGATTCGGTGTGGTTGTAACGGATGAAGAACACAGAATAACAGAATTTCAGGAAAAACCTAAGTATCCAAAAAGCAATCTTGCATCCATGGGCATTTACATATTTAATTGGCCGGTGCTAAAGGAAGCTTTGATTAAACTAAAAGAACAGCCGAATTGTGATTTTGGAATGCATGTTATTCCTTACGTGCACGGAGAAGGGCAGAGGATTTTTGCTTATGAATATACCGGATATTGGAAGGATGTAGGAACATTAAAATCATATTGGGAAGCTAATATGGAATTAATCGACATAGTGCCGGAATTTAATTTATATGAAGAATTCTGGAAAATATATACCAAGAACGATGCACTTCCGCCACAGTATTTGTCGGAGAATGCAAGGGTAGAAAAGAGTATCATTGGAGAAGGATGTGATATATCAGGCAGTGTTTATAATTCTGTAATCAGTGCTAATGTAGAAATAGAAGAAGGAGCACAGGTTCACGATTCAATTATCATGCAGGGATGCAAAATTAAAAAAGGAGCACAGATTTATAATACCATAATTGCGGAAAATGTTCAGATTGGACAAGATTGTCAGATTGGAGTAGGAGAATATGCTGACAGTCTTTTGAACGAAAAAATCTATAACTGTGAATTGACTGTTATAGGAGAAAATTCCAGCATACCTGATGGTGTAACTATAGGAAAAAATGTGGCAATATCAGGAAATACAGAAAAATCGGATTATCCTGACGGAAAGCTTGTATCAGGTGGCTATATTATTAAGGCAGGTGAGATTTAATGAGAGCGATTGGAATTATTTTAGCAGGTGGAAGCAACAGAAAATTGCATCAGCTTTCTAAGAAAAGAGCTATTGGTGCAATGCCTGTAGCAGGCAGCTATAGAGCTATAGATTTTACGTTGAGCAATATGTCAAATTCTCATATACAGAAGGTAGCAGTACTTACACAGTACAATGCCTGGTCATTGAATGAACATTTGAGTTCATCAAAATGGTGGGATTTTGGTAGAAAACAGGGTGGACTATTTGTATTTACGCCATCCATCACATCGGATAATGGATTCTGGTACAGAGGAACGGCAGATGCAATTGCACAAAATATATCATTCTTAAAGAAGAGTCACGAACCATACGTAATTATTGCATCGGCAGATGCTGTATACAAATTAGATTATAATAAGGTTTTGGAAAGACATGTCGAAACAGGAGCGGACATCACAATTGTATGTAAAAAAGTAGAGCCGGATACGGATGTATCTTCTTATGGTGTTGTGACAACAGATTCTAAAGGAAGAATAACTGATTTCAAAGAAAAACCATTAGAAACATCAGGAACAATGATTTCTACAGGGATTTATGTAATCAGAAGAAGATTGCTCATACAATTGATAGAGCAGTGTATGGCTGAGGACAGATATGATTTTGTTAACGACATCATTATACGAAATAAAGAAATAAAAAGAATGTATGCATATAATTTGGATACATACTGGCAGAATATTTCTAACATAGACAATTATTACCAGTGTAATATGGACTTTTTGAAACCGGATGTAAGGAAATTCTTTTTTAAAGAGTATCCGGACATATATTCAAAGGTAGCAGACTTGCCACCGGCAAAATATAATCCTGGCGCGGAAGTAAAAAATAGTCTTATTTCTAGTGGCTGCATTGTAAATGGTCAGGTAGAAAGCTCGGTGGTATTTCACCAAGCGTATATTGGAAACAATTGCAAAATAAAAAATTGTATTATATTGAATGATGTTTATATCGGAGATAATACGGTTATAGAAAATTGTATTGTAGAAAGTCATAGTACAATTAATCCGAATGAAAAACTGATAGCTGAAGATGGAAGCATTGAGATTATTAATGAAAGAAACTTCAGGTACAGTTTATAAAATACACAAGTAAAAAAATAAAGAAAGGAAGAGCAGGGATATTAACCTTGCACCTCAGAACAAAAGTTTGAGGAAGGATGGAATTATGAATATTACAGATGTTAGAGTGAGAAAGGTGACAAAAGAGGGAAAAATGAAGGCAGTAGTATCTATTACAATTGATGATGAATTTGTTGTACATGATATTAAAGTAGTTGAGGGCGATAAAGGTTTATTTATTGCAATGCCTAGCAGAAAGGCTGCTGATGGAGAGTATAAAGATATTGCGCATCCTATTAATTCAAATACTCGCAGAAACATTCAAGATATCATTCTTGAAGCTTATGAAAAAGTTTTATTAGAATCGGAAGAAGAATAATCTAGCAGTAAAAGGCACATACGCAATGCGTAAGTGCCTTTTATGATAGTACCCCCAAAAATTTCTTATTATATAAAAACACAAAATCCACATATTAGGCAGTCACTTTTAGGCAGGGGATGGAGATACGCTTGGTCTGTGAACTTGCTTTGGATTTCGTTATGAGTTTCTCGCTAGTCACCTGCATAAAGCCCACTGTTTGAGCCCATAGGGCGAGTTTGGGCGACTGCAGGTAAATAAGCGCGAGAAACGAATAGAAAACAAAGCAGTGAACAGACCAAGCGTATCTCCATCCCCCGCCTAAAATATCACTGCCTAATGTTTGAATGTTTGGGTTTTGCTTAATTTGATGTTGATAATTATGTGGTTTGGTAATAAAATATAGACAGAGTATTTGGCTCGGAGAGGACTTTTCAAGGGACTTCTTTCCGAGTTTTGTTTTTGGATTTAGAATGGAGAAAATATGTTAGAATTATAGAAATCAAGGCATTACGTTTTGATTTTCTTGTATTATATGTTGGGAGGATTTATGTACGCAGTTGTTGGATTGGGTAATCCGGATAAGGAATATGAAAAAACGAGACATAATATCGGTTTTGATGTTATTGATGAATTGGCGTCTCAGATGGGCATCGATGTAACAACTAAAAGACACAAGGCTTTGTGTGGTGTAGGTGTTATCGGAGGAGAAAAAGTTATTTTGGTTAAACCTCAAACTTATATGAATCTTAGTGGTGAATCTGTTAGGTCGGTTATGGATTTTTATAAGTTGGACCCTGAGAGTGATATTATTGTTGTGTCGGACGACATTAACTTAGCTACCGGAAAGATTCGCATTAGAGCACAGGGCAGTGCCGGAGGTCATAATGGATTGAAGAATATTATTAGTCATACAAGGACTCAAAAGTTTAAGAGAGTTCGTGTTGGAGTTGGTGCTAATGAAGGAAATCTTATCAATCATGTTCTTGGCAAATTTTCAAAAGATGAGAGAATCTTAGCTGAACAGGGCATTAGAGATGCGGCTTTAGCAGTTGAGGTTATGATTATTGAAGATATTAATACAGCGATGAATAAGTTTAATTAGGATTGTAAACAAATTTTTCAAGGAGAGTTAAATGAAAAGTTTTGATTATCCACTTTTACAGCTAAATGAATATGAGCAGGTTAGGGACTGCTTATCTAACAAGCGTTCATGTCAGGTGACAGGATGCAAGGATTCCCAGCTTGCACATTTTATAAATGGATTGAGCAATGGCTATGAGCAGAAAGTCATTGTTACTTTTAGTGCAACTAAAGCAAGTCAGATTTATCAGGATTTAAAAGGTTTTTCGGATGATGTAGTTTTATATCCGGCTAAGGATTTTATTTTTTTTAGTGCAGATGTTCATGGTAATTTTATTTTGCAGCAGAGATTGGAATTTGTTCAAAAAGTAGTTGAGGGCAAACCTTTTACGGTTATTCTTACACCGGATGCTTTTATGGACAAAATTTTGCCGATAGATGTTATTAGGGATAATTTTCTTAAAATTGAAGAAGGAAGCATTATCCAAATGGAAACACTTAAAAAGAAACTCGTAAATATGGGGTATGAATCGGTTGTACAGGTAGACGGACCGGGACAGTTTGCGGTTCGAGGCAGTATTGTTGATATTTATACATTGACGGATGAGGTACCATATCGTATTGATTTCTGGGATGAGGAAGTTGATATAATTAAGAGCTTTGAGGTGGAAAGCCAGCGTTCAATTGAAAATATGTCTTCAATAAAAATTTATCCTGCCAGTGAATATTTTCTGACAAAAGAGCAGATTGATGCCGGAATTAAAGGTGTCAGTGAAGAATTAAATGCCTGTGTCAAAAAATTTAGGGATGAGTTTAAGACTGAAGAAGCAAATAGGCTTAGAACTATTGTTGAAGAATTTTTGACAAATATGGATATTAATCCAAGCCAGGTTGCAATCGATAGTTATGTTAACTTTTTTTACGAAAATACCGTAGGGCTTTTGGATTATTTTGATACCCCTATCTTTTTTATTGACGAACCTAAAAGGGTGTGTGACCAGCTAGAAGCAGTGGAAATGGAATTTGGAGAGAGTATGTCTAACAGACTTAGCAAAGGCTATGTTTTGCCGGGACAGACTGATATTATTTGGAGTAAAGAGGAGATTATTTCAAGGATTAATTATTTTCCTAAGGTAATGTTTACTGCTATCTCTCAAAAAATACAAAATTTTTCTGTTGATGATTTTGTAGAAGTAGAGACGAGAAATGTAAGTCCGTACAACAGCAAGTTTGAAATACTTGTGGATGATTTGAAAAAATATAAAAAGCAGAAATATTCAGTTTTGTTAGTTACAGGCTCAAAAATTAGAGGACAAAGGCTGGCAGATGATTTACGACAGTTTGAAATCAGTGCTTTTTATGAGGATGACATGGAACGAGAGGCTATGCCTGGCGAAGTGATGATTATTAAAGGGCAGCTTAGAACCGGTTTTATGTATCCCATGATAAAATTTGTGGCAATATCTGACACAGATATTTTTGGAGAAAAGAAAAAAAGAAAACGTAAAAAACATGGTTATTCAGGAAAGAATATATCTAGTTTTACAGACCTTAATATAGGAGACTATGTAGTTCACGAAAATCATGGACTTGGAATATATAAAGGTATTGAAAAAGTAGAAGTTGACCATACTGTAAAGGATTATATAAAAATTGAATATGACAAGGGTGGAAAGCTATATGTTTTGGCTACTCAGCTTGACATGATTCAAAAATATGCAGATAGTTCGGCGACGCCACCTAAGTTAAATAGTCTTGGAGGACTTGAGTGGAAGAAGACTAAGACAAAAGTAAAAAAAGCAGTTGCAGATATCGCGAAGGAATTAGTGGAACTTTATGCCATAAGAGAAAAGAGCGAGGGGTATCAGTATTCTCCGGATTCAGAATGGCAGAAAGAATTTGAGGAAATGTTTCCTTTTGAGGAAACTGAAGACCAGCTTCATGCAATAGAAGAAGTTAAAAAGGATATGGAAAGCACCAAAATCATGGACAGATTGATTTGCGGTGATGTAGGTTTTGGAAAGACAGAAGTTGCAATAAGAGCAGCTTTTAAGGCGGTTCAGGACGATAAGCAGGTGGCTTATCTTGTGCCTACAACAGTTTTAGCGCAACAACATTATAAGACTTTTAAGCAGAGATTTAAGGATTTTCCGGTAAGAGTAGAGATGCTTTCAAGATTTAGAACAAAGACTAATCAGCAAAACACAATCAGAGATTTGAACAAAGGTTTTGTAGATGTAGTTATAGGAACCCATCGAATGTTGTCTAAGGATGTGTCTTTTAAGGATTTGGGTCTTTTAATAATTGATGAGGAACAGAGATTTGGTGTAAGACATAAAGAAAAAATTAAGGAATTGAAGAAAAATGTGGATGTAATGACACTTACTGCAACGCCAATTCCAAGAACACTTCACATGAGCCTTATTGGAATAAGAGATATGTGTGTTATGGAGGAACCACCTCAGGAACGTATGCCAATACAGACTTTTGTAATGGAATTTAATGAAGAGATTACAAGAGATGCCATAAATAGAGAATTAGCAAGAGATGGACAGGTTTATTATGTATATAACAGAGTGACTGACATAGCAGATATGGCAGCTAGAGTTCAAAAACTTGTGCCTGATGCAAATGTAGCTTTTGCTCATGGACAAATGAGTGAGAGACAGTTAGAAGAAATAATGTATGACTTTGTCAATGGAGATATCGATGTTTTGGTGACTACAACTATCATTGAAACAGGTCTTGATATACCTAATGCTAATACAATAATTATCCATAATGCTGAAAGAATGGGATTGTCACAACTTTATCAGTTAAGAGGTCGTGTAGGTCGTTCTAATAGAACAGCGTATGCTTTTTTGATGTATAGCAGAAACAAAATGCTGACTGAGGTCGCAGAAAAGCGTTTGAGAGCAATAAGGGATTTTACGGAATTAGGTTCAGGCGTAAAAATTGCCATGAGAGACTTAGAAATTCGTGGAACAGGAAATCTTTTGGGGGCTGCACAAAGTGGTCATATGGAAGATGTTGGTTATGATTTGTATTGTAAAATGTTAAATGATGCAATTGCAACAGTAAAGGGTGACAAGCCGCTTGATGACTTTGAAACAAAAGTAGACCTTACAGTTGATGCTTTTGTACCGCCGTCTTATATTAAAAATGAAGCGCTTAAGATGGACATTTATAAACGTATAGCCGGCATTGAAACGCTAGAAGAATATGAAGATATGCAGGACGAACTTATTGATAGATTCGGTGATATACCGAGTCAGGTAGAGAATTTATTACAAATTGTATTGCTTAAAAATTCTGCCCATCAGGTTTATATTACAGAAATAACCGGTAATAAAAATCGTATTAAACTTACAATGTTAAGAGAAGCAAAAGTGGATGTGGAAAGAATTCCAATTTTGATTCGTGAATATAAGGGACAGTTGAAATTTATTACAAAAAATGAACCTTATTTCCTGTATGAACCAAAACATGGTGGCAGGACAGCCATAGAGATGGCAAAAGAAGTGATAGAGGCTTTGTCGACACTGGTAGATGAAGAATAATCAACTATTATGACAGGTTAGATTTTGGAGGTGATGGCTTTTGAAGAAAAGATTTATGTGTATATTGATAAGTATACTTGTAATGGCGGTAAGCATAGGCTGTGAAAATAAGACAGACAACAGTAAGGATATTGCTATAATTGCCGGAGCTTCAAAAGTCATGGCTGATGAAGCTAGATATTATGCTTATACAGCACAGGCTACATATGAAACATATTATCTTTCGATTGATAAGGAAATAGACTGGAATTTGGAAATGGATGAAAATGTAACCTGGCAGTATGGTGTAAAATGCATTGTTTTTGATGAAATATGTAGAAGAGAATGGCTTAATCAATTGTCTATGGAAGAAAAAATAGAATTGACTGATAAAGAAGAAACGTATATAAATACCAAAGTTGATGATTTTTATGAGCAATCAGACGAAAAACTAATTAAAAAGATAAGTATTGAAAAGGAAAGTTTGCTAAAGGTTTTTGAAAAGGAAGAATTAGCAAAAAAAGTTGAGGCTAATCTGGAAGAAAATGGTAAAGATGTAGAAGAAATGTATACAAACTGGAAAAAGGGAAATAATGTTATGGCACAGTCAGTGTGGGAAGGAATAAAATTTGATTCCCATATTTTTACAAAGGAAGATTTGGAGTAGAAGCATAACCAGTCTAGGGTGGAGGAATGGAGATTAAGATGAAGAAAAAATTAAGGTGCATATTTAGCGCAATAATATCAGGGTTACTGATTGTTGCAAGTATAGATTATGCATTTATTATAGGTGAAGAACAAAAGATTGGTGATTATCGTGCAAAAACAGTCAGTCAAAGTGAAGTTATAGTTAAAGATTTTATTCACGATAATTATGTTATCAGTGAAAAAAATCCATGGACAGATTATGGATTTCATCCTATAGAATACACACAGTCCGCAGGAAAGAGTGGTTTTGATGAAAAAATCAGTGCGAAAGCAGCAATTCTTGTAAATATTAATTCGAAAGAAATATATTATGAGAAAAATAGCAATAAAGAGATGTATCCGGCAAGTACAACAAAGCTAATGACAGCCTTAACAGTGCTTCAAACCATGAAATTAACAGACATTATAACCATAGGTGATGAAGTTGAAATGATTGCTGCAGATTCGAGTAAGGCGGGCTTTTCAAGGGGACAGGTAGTGACTGTTGAAGAATTGCTAAAAGGAATGTTGATTTCATCAGGAAATGATGCAGCCTATATTCTTGCCAAAGCAACAGGTCTTGCCATATTACAGGAAAATATAGCCAATGAAGGGAAAAAATTTAGTTCAGCTCAGTGTGTTCAACGTTTTATCTATGAAATGAATAAAAATGTAAGAGATATGAATCTGGAGAATACTCATTTTACAACACCTGATGGATATGACGCAGATGACCAATATACAACAGCAAGTGACTTGTCAAAGATAGCAATTAGAGCATATGAAAATGAAATTATTCGCAATATATGCAGCAACCAGTCACAAAAATCAGATACTCTTGATAAGACTTGGGTATCTACCAATGAATTGTTAAATGAAAAAAGTGAGTATTATTATGATTATTGCACGGGAATGAAAACAGGAACAACTGACTTGGCAGGAAGATGTCTCGTTTCAGTTGCAAAAAATGGAGATACTGAATGTATAAGTGTGGTACTTGGTGAGTCAAGTGATGAAGGACGTTATAAAGATTCTAAAAAACTGCTGCAATTTGGAGTTGAATAAAAAATATTAGATTATAAAATAGAACACTAGTTAGTGGCAAAAGGTTTCGCGGACACTTTTGTCACTAACTAGTGTTCTATTTTATTTTGTTAATTTTAACATCTGCAGCAGCACATATTTAGAAGGCATAGGGCTGTACATGGGTCAGCACAACACATGGTCCGGGAGTCGCCACCATATGAGTACTGGCGGGAATTGTACCATCTACCACCACTTTCAAGAGTATTGACAAGTCTTTGATATGTGGCATTATCTGGTTCCATGCTAAGTGCAGTACGTGCAAAATCAAGAGCCATAACATTATTGCCAAGACCATTATTAGCCAGAGCACTTAAAAAGTACCACTGAGAAGTTCTATCTTCTATGTTATTAAGAATATTTAATGCTTCTGAATAATGACCATTGTTAATATAGTTAGAAGCTGCTGTATAATAAGAAGCATCCTTGCCGTAGTAATGGTTAGATTGATTGTTGAAACTTCCGCTGCTAAAACCTCCAAAGTTTCTAAAAATATCATCGAAAGGATTGCCGGAACTGTTATATCCGCCGTAATTGCCAGAGGCTGAATTACCACCATATCCGTATCCGGAATAAGAACTAGAACCACCATTCTTTCGCTGATTCATAATCTGGTCATAGGCCTGACCGACTAATTTAAACATCTCTTCTGCCCGGTCTTTATTAGGATTATTAATATTGGCATCAGGGTGATATTTACGACTTAATTTTCTGTATGCCTGTTTTACTTCATCGTCGGTGGCATCCGGTGAGATGCCTAAAACTTTATATGGATCACTCATCTAAATCTCCTAAGTGTAATTTTTTTGAAATTCTGTAATATGCTGTCCAGACTCCAGCGTAAAGAATGTTTCTTAAAATTTCGCTATTTTCCAAAATAGGAAGATATTCGAATTCTTTGGAACATTCTGCCATCATCATTTGCAACATATCTTTTATTCTATCATCAAATCCATCATCATTGCAAATAGATTTGAATGGATTATATCGGTTCTTCTTAATATCATCTTCTAAGTCATCATATGCATCGAGAATATATATAAATTTTCCAAGGAAAAAGCCAATACGACCAAGGGATGAGGCCCAGTGGTCATTATTTGGCACAAAAATAATGGACATGATTTTTCCGAAAATTCCAGCCATAATGTCAATGTTAGTCTCTCCCTCTTTTTCGCGGGTACTTAATTCTGTAAGAAGTGACGAAATAGCTGTAGCTTTGTAACTGTAATCAAACAGGTTGTGATTTTGAATAGAATCTTCATTACTAGAGATATCTGTTCTGAGTGTCTTTGGCTTTATGATTTTTGCAAAAGTAAGTTTTAGAAGATTTTTGTTGTCATTCCAGTCATCTAAAGCCTTATAGTAAGCTAACAAAATATTCATATCAGCCACATAATCTGTGTATATAGAAGAAGTAATGCTTTGAGGTTTGAGAGGATGAACCATACATCGTTGCTTAGACTGAGAAATGCCTGGCTCATATAAAGAAGTAAGCAACATAGCCAAAAAAGTCATATCATAGGTTAAAGTAATCTGCCCTTTAAGACCGTATCGTGATTTTAAAGAGTGGCAAAGACCACAATAATAGCTTTTATAAATATCATACTCTTTAAATTTTAGTTCCGGTTTATTAATTACAACATATCCAAACATAAAACACCTTAAATATATATTATTGATATTGTTAAAAATTGAATTAGAAATATTACGTGTTTTGAAAGCTTAGCTAGAAATATTATCTGCTAAAAAATCAACTATTTTTAATGAATGTAGTATTACATTTAGGACAGCGAATCTGGATTCTGCCATGTCCTTTTGGAATACGAATCTTTTGGCCACAACCAGGGCATTTGTAAAAATGGTAATATCTGCGTTGGCTTGCCATATTTTTTTCTTGATTAAATTTGTTTTTACATTTTCCAAATATCCTTAAATACTTTTCGTTCTCTGCGGCACGTTTGTAAATATTACGCGAGAACATTCTAAAATAAGTATAAATGATTAAAAGAAAAATTATTAAATTAAGTGTAGAGCCAAAACGGCGTGGTACAAAAATAGAAATGATACATAAAATAATAGTAGTCCATAATAAAAATCTGGAAAATTGGTCAGAGCCATATCTTCCATACATAAATCTTGTAAATCTTTCTCTGAAATTCATAAATATTGTTTCCTTTCGTGTGATTTAGAAAAGAACAACAGCAGAATACTGTGAAATATTTCTAAATCAATAATCTATATAAAAGTATAAAAACAAAAAAGAAGAAATGCAATGGTAAAAAGTATTAGTTTACATTTAGGTAACAAAAGTTTACAAAACGGTCAAAAATGAGATTTTTCTTATTGAAATAGGAGAAGATAGGTAATAATAAGTAGAAGGATAATAATGTTTAATGCTTGGGATTATTGAAATAAAATGTAAAATAATGTATTATATACGAAAAGAATTGTTAGCAGAAAAATGAGGATAAGATGTACATAAAGAAAAATAATTGGATAAGAAATCTGGATTTTATAATATGCGATATGATAAGCATAAATATTGCAATGTTTATAGCATATTATATTAGACATGGTGAAAAACTATATATAAAAAAAGATTATATGCTGCTTATCTTAACAGCATTTATGTTACATATCTGTATCAGTTTTTTTTCGGACAACTATTCAGAAATCTTGAAAAGGGGATATTTCCAGGAATTTAGAAAAGTTATTGTACACAATGTGGAATTAATGGTTCTGCTAGTTATTTATATGTTTTTGACACAATCCGGAGCAATATATTCTAGAATTGTTATTGTTATTTTTGGAATATTAGATGTTCTGATTATGTATATTATTCGAATAATTGTAAAAACAATAAGAAAAAAAGTTGGATATGGCAGCAGAAAAAAACAAAAAATGCTTGTGATGACTGATATAAAGAATGTTTATGCAATATTAGATAATATAGAAAGAGATGAAGAAAAATACTATGAAGTGATAGGGATTGCACTAAAAGATAATCCTGAAAATATTAGTCAGATTAATGGAATTGAAGTAGTTGCTACAGGAACGGAGTCCTTTTTGTGGATTTGCAAAAATGTAGTAGATGAGGTTATGCTCTGCATAGATGAAAGTACAGAAAAAATATCAAATATAGTAGAAAAACTGATGTCAATAGGTGTTGTAGTAAATTTGAAATTAGACATAAATCTAAACGGTGGTATGCAACACATAGAAAAAATTAATGATATTAATGTAGTAAAAACAAGTGTAAATACAGTATCATTAATAGATATGGCACTGAAAAGAATCATTGATATCTGTGCCGGTGTAGTAGGATGCATTATTACAGCTATACTTTTTATTTTTGTGGCGCTGGCAATAAAGATTGCCGATCCGAAAGGACCTATTTTTTTTCAGCAGACAAGAGTAGGAAAAAATGGGAGACGTTTTACTATATATAAATTTCGTTCGATGTATGTAGATGCAGAAGAAAGAAAAAAAGAGTTAATGAAAAACAATAAGATGGAAGGTTTTATGTTTAAAATGGATGCAGACCCTAGAATTATAGGAAGTGGTCTGGATGGAACTAAGAAGGGATTAGGATATTATTTAAGAAGGCTTTCTATTGATGAATTTCCTAATTTTTGGAGCATCTTGAAAGGTGATATGAGTCTTGTTGGAACAAGACCGCCAACAGAAGATGAATATATTCAATACGAACTGCATCATAAGAGCCGACTTGCCATAAAACCGGGACTTACAGGTCTGTGGCAGGTAAGTGGAAGAAGTGATTTTACTAATTTTGAGGAAATAGTAAAATTGGATAATGAATATATAAAAAACTGGAATATAGGTCTTGATATAAAAATTATACTGAAGACAGTGTTAGTTGTGTTGGGGAGAAAAGGTGTTGCGTAAAAGTAATGAGGTGAAGAAGAAAGAACAATTAAAAATAGCCATGATAGGTCACAAGAGAATACCTTCAAGAGAAGGCGGTGTTGAAATAGTTGTAGAAGAATTAAGCAAAAGAATGGTTCTTCAAGGACACGAGGTGACCTGTTATAATAGAAGAGGACATCATGTTAGTGGCAAGGAGTTTGATGAAAAAAGTCAGTCTATATATGAAGGAATTAAAATAAAAACAGTCCCAACATATGATAAAAAAGGACTGGCTGCAATAACATCTTCGATTGTTGCAGCGTTTTGTGCAGCATTTGGCAAATATGATGTTGTTCATTTTCATGCGGAAGGTCCATGTGCAATGATATGGCTGCCTAAGTTGTTTGGAAAAAGATGTATAGCTACAATACATGGATTAGACCATAAAAGAGCAAAATGGGGAAAACTTGCAAAAGAATACATAATGCTTGGAGAATATTTTGCAGCAAATTTTGCTGATGAGATTATAGTTTTAAGCAAAGAGGTTGAAGGATATTTTTTAAATAAATATAGAAGAAAAACAAGATTTATTCCAAATGGAGTAAAACGCCCGATAATTAGAGAGACGGAACTTGTTAAGAAAAAGTTTGGATTAGAAAAGGATGAGTATATCCTGTTTTTGGGACGACTTGTTCCCGAAAAAGGATTAAAATATTTGATAGAAGCCTATAAGCTTGTTAAAACAAATAAAAAGTTAGTTATTGCAGGTGGCAGTTCAGATACAGAAGAATTCGCTATAGAATTAAAAGAAATGGCGAAGGGTGATGAGAGAATAATTTTTACCGGATTTGTTCAAGGACAAGTATTAGATGAATTATATAGCAATACGTATGTTTATGTATTGCCTAGTGATTTGGAGGGGATGCCACTTAGTTTGTTAGAGGCTATGAGTTATGGCAATTGTTGTTTGGTATCTGATATAGAGGAGTGCGCATCTGTCGTTGGAGAGTATGGAGTGACATTTGAAAAAGCAAATGTTGATGATTTGAGAGGAAAATTGCAGATGCTGTGTGATAACATAGAAGTGGTAGAAGGCTACAAATGCAAAGCAACAGATTATATTTGTGATAAATATAATTGGGATGAAGTGGTTGAAAAAACGATGGAGTTGTATGGGGGGAGGAATGATTAGAGTATTACAATGTGTAAATGATATGCATCGTGCTGGTCTAGAAACGATGCTTATGAATTACTACAGAAATATAGATAGGGATAAAATACAGTTTGATTTCTTGACGCATCGACCTGATAGAGGCGACTACGATGATGAAATAGAGAGTTTGGGAGGCAGAATATATTATGCGCCTCGCCTGTATCCACAGAATTATCCTAAGTATTTTAATTGGATGGAACGATTCTTTTTAGAACATCCTGAATATAAAATTGTACATTCGCATATAGATGCGATGAGTTATTTACCATTAAAAGCAGCAAAGATGGCTAATGTTCCGGTACGTATTGCTCATAGTCATAATACGTCTATTGATAAAGACTTCAAATTTTTTTTAAAACAATATTTTCGTACTAAAATAACAAGAGTTGCCACAGATTATTGTACTTGTGGTCAAGAGGCAGGAAACTTTTTATTTGGCGATAGAAACTTTACTTTTATTCCAAATGCGATTGAAGTTGACAGATTTTTATTCAATGAAGATTTAAGAAAGAAAAAACGTGCAGAATTAGAAATAAAAAATGAATTTGTAGTAGGCCATGTTGGACGTCTTTCTTATCAAAAGAACCATAAGTTGCTAATCGAGATTTTTAATGAATTATTAAAGGTAGAACCAAATTCGTTATTAGTATTAGTAGGTGTTGGAGAAAAAGAAGAAGAAATAAAAAAACAAGTACATCAATTTGACATAGATTCAAAAGTAAAGTTCCTGGGAAATAGAATAGACGTAAATGAGTTATATCAAGCTATGGATATTTTTGTGATGCCATCCTTTTTTGAAGGAGTTCCGGTAGTTGGAATAGAGGCTCAGTTTTCTGATCTACCATGTGTTTTTTCAGACAGAGTTCCGAAAGAAGTAAAGTTTAATAAAAAAACAGAATTTGTTAAATTAGAGGCTACATTAAGTGAATGGGTTAAAGCTATCAAAAAAATGAAGGGGATTGAGAGAAGAATTGATGCTGAAGGTTTAGTAAATAATCCGTATGATATTAAGATAGCTCATACGATATTAGAGAATTATTATTTAGATATGGTTTAGAGGGAAGGATAAGATTGTGTCAGGATATAATAATTATAAAAGAATTATACATCGTTGCATTGAAGAACTTGATGCAACAAGAAGAATTGCCAAGGTGACATCTATTAGAGAAGGATTAGAAACTTTTAGAGCCAAAATAGATATTCAGATTATAAATCGTAATGGTTATTGTGAAAGCAAGATACAAAAAAAACATCTGCTGCGTAAGCATGAGATAATAATGAAATATTTTGAAAAAAAATATAAGAAATTCATAGATACATATAAATTTGATGAACAAAGTCTGCCAGAAAATTCTAATTACAAAAACAAAATTTGGATTTGTTGGTGGCAAGGGATTAATAATGCTCCAGAAATTGTAAAAAAATGTGTATCTTCAATTTGTTCTTGTGTAGCGCCTTATGAGGTTATTATATTAGATAATGAAAACTATAGAAATTATGTAAATATTCCAGAATGGTTAATTTCTAAAAGAGAACAAGGATTTATAACAAATACACATTTTTCAGACATTTTGAGATGCGAGTTGCTTGCCGAGCATGGTGGAATTTGGCTTGACGCAACCTTTTTTGCAACGGATTTTAAGGTAGATGAGATATTTGAGTTGCCAGTATGGTCAATAAAGCGACCAGATTACGGTCATTTGTCTGTTGCATGTGGCAGGTTTGCAAACTATTCGCTTGCATGCAATTTTGAAAATAGAAAAGCATTTGCAATTATTAGAGATTATTTGTATGAGTATTGGAAAGTTAATGATCGTATGATTGACTATTTGTTTTTAGACTATTTGATAGAGTTAGCTTTAAGACATAATCATTATCTTAAAGAAATGTTTGATAATATTCCTAAAAATAATCCGAAATGTGATGATTTATATATATATATATATAAGGAATATGATGAAAAAGTATATGAAATGCTTAAAGAAAATACGAGTCTATTCAAATTAAGTTGGAAAAATGAATATGTAAGAGAGAAAAATGGGTGTTTAACATTTTATGGAAAAATAATGAGTGATGTGGTTTGATTGTTGTGTAGGAAAAATATATAGTGTATTTTTAAATACATAGAAAGACTAATAATTGTAGGAGAGTAAAAAATAACAGAATTTGTGGAGTGAGTTGAATATGAAAAATGAATTGGTATCAATTGTGGTTCCGATATATAATGTTGAAAAATATTTGGATAGATGTATAACAAGCATAGTAAATCAGACTTATAAAAATTTGGAAATTATCTTGGTTGAGGATGGTTCGCCTGATAATTGTCCGGTAATGTGTGATGATTGGGCTAAAAAGGATAATAGAATTAGGGTAATACATAAGGAAAATGCTGGTTTAGGAATGGCAAGAAACACCGGTATTGATAATGCATCAGGAAGATATATTTGTTTTTTTGATAGTGATGATTATATCGATTTAAATACTATTGAAAAAGCATATCAGAACATAAAAAAATATAATTCAGATATTGCAATATTTGGAATGTATTCAGTAAATAAATCAGGAAAAAATTTAACAGCAGATATTCCAAAAACTGATAAAGAGCTTTATCAAGGAGAAGAAATCGTGCAAATCGTATTACCTAATATGCTTAGTGGAAGAAATGGGTTCAATATGAGTTCTTCAGGACGTATATATTCAATGGATATGATTAGAAAGAATAACTGGAGATTTGTATCTGAAAGAGAGTATATATCAGAAGATTTTTATTCTCTATTAGAATTGCATGGCAAAGTAAAGAGTGTTTCTATTATGCATGAAGCATTATACTATTATTGTTATAATGAGAAATCTTTATCAAATTCACTTGATTCTAGACGATTTGAAAAAGTATGTGTGTGTCATAAAGGAATGAGAGAGGTAAGTTACAAGTGCCAATATCCAAATGAGATAATAAGAGAAGTTGATTCTCAATTTTTGGGAAATATTATTGCAATAATAAAATTGTTCAATGATTACGGAATGAAATATGAAGAACAAAAAAAAGAAATCAAAAAAATTGTATCAAGTGAGTATATGCAAAATATTTTTAAAGAAATGGATATGAAAAATGAGTCATTTGTTCGTAAGATAATGTATCGAACATTGAAAAATAAAAATGTTGTGATGGTATATTTGCTTGTTAAGATGAAAAGGTGTTGGGAGAAGAAATGATAATTAAATTGCAACGTCAACCGTATTATAAATATTTAATTTGGATTTTGTTTTTAGGTTCTTTTTTTATTGCACCATTAATACAATTATTGAAAATGCCTACATTAGTAAAATATATATTGGACCTTGCATGGTTTATATTATTGATTACAATGTTTTTTGAAAAAAAGAACAAGCTTGCTTCAGGTTCTAGAGTTTTGTATCGATGGATTATAATGTTTTTGGGTTTAACCGTAATAAATTATATTTTTCATTATCAATCACTGTTTTATTATTTGTGGGGATTTCGAAATAATTTTCGTGTGTATGTCTTGTTTTTTGCAGTGATATACTATGTGAATACGGATGATGTAGAAAAAATGATAAATATTTTATACAAAATATTTTATATAGATATTATTGTAATGTTTATACAGTTTTTTATGCTTGGATATAAGCAGGACAATTTGGGAGGAATTTTTGGAGTAGGAACTGGCTGTAATGGATATGTAAATTTATTCTTCTGTATAATGGTTGCAGTTAATTATATAAGATATTGCAATGAAAAACAAAGTTTTAAAACTATGGCAGTTAATATTATCATGATGCTTGTATTGGCAGCTATGGCAGAACTGAAATTTTTCTATGTAGAATTTGTAGTGATAATACTTGTAGGCACATTGATAAATCGTTTTTCATGGAGAAAATGTATAGTAATCATAGTTGGTATAGTTGCATTAATAGTGGGTTATCACATATTTGCATCTGTATTTCCAACTAGCGATATGTCTTTGGATGGATTATGGGAATATGCTTCAAATGAAAAAGGGTATACATCGAGTGGAGATTTAAATCGAATAGGATTTCGTACAGAAATAAATAAGAAGTTCTTAAACGATGGTTTTGAACAAGCATTTGGTTTGGGATTAGGAAATTGTGATCATGCTGATGGAATAGGGCTTGTAACAACATCATTTTATAAAAAATATGAAGATTTACATTATACTTGGTTATCTTCTGCTTTTATGTATTTGGAAAATGGAATGGTTGGTCTGGTTTTATTTCTGGGATTTTTTGTGTTGATTTTTATTTTTTCATTTAGAATGAAAAAAAAGAGCAATGAGAAAACTGAATATACGCAAATTGCAATGTTATGTTCGGTGATAGCAATTTTATGCACATTTTATAACTCATCGTTACGTATGGAATCAGGTTATATGATTTATTTTATGCTGGCAATTCCGTGGTGTTCAGTAAAGAAACGCATAGAGAATACTAGTGATGATGCCTAGCAAGGTTATATTTTTTGAATAAATAATAACCACGTATAAGCAGTTTACTTTGATTCGGATAGAGGAAGGAATTGAGATGATTAAGAAAATGATTAAAAAGCTGATATATGGTTGCAAATCAGATTCAGAATCCTACGTAAAATGGTTACGAAAAAGAGGCGTGAGTATTGGTAAATTTACAAAAATATATAATCCTAAAAATACAGTGATTGATTTAACTAGACCATGGTTAATTGAAATTGGAGATAATGTACAAATTACTGATGGAGTAACAATTTATGGATAGTTTTAGGAATAATACAAAGATGTTTGATAATATGGATGATTTTCTGAAAAATGTTTAAGAGTGTTAGAAATATAAAAGACGAGGAGAAATGAGTATGAAAATAGGTATTTTATCAATGCAAAGAATAAATAATATAGGGTCATTGTTGCAGTCATATGCCCTTAAAAAAGTATTTGAAAAAATGAATGTTGAAGTTGAATTTATAGATATAAAGCGAAATGAAAATGAGTACGCACTTCTTGATGAATACAAAAATAAAAATCGGAAAAAAAATATAATACAACATTTAGGAGATAAAATAGATAAATTAGACAAGTATACATTTAGCCGATTACGATTAAAGAAATTAAACAATATTCAAAATCAAGAGTTTGAAAAATTTCGGAAAGAAAAATTAGAAATAGATAAAGTTAGTTCGAGCTATGATATGTGTGTAATTGGTAGCGATGAGGTTTTTAACTGCTTAAATTCAGGAGCGTGGGGATTTACTTCGCAGCTATTCGGAAATGTACCTGAGGCTAAGAAGATAATAACATATGCAGCTTCATGTGGCGAAACTAGATATGAAGAATTACCTGTTAAAATTTCTAAATGTATTAAGGATAGTTTTGAAAAAATAAGTGCCTTTTCAGCTCGTGATAAAAATACTCATGAATTTATTTCTAAATTAACAGATGAAAAAATCAATGATAATCTAGATCCTGTATTGATTTATGATTTTACTGAAGAGATAGATAAAGAACCAGAAATACTAGGATTGCCTGAACATTATTGTGTCATCTATTCTTATTACAATAGGATACATACAGATAAGGAAATAAATGCTATAAAAACATTTTGTAAGAAAAACAAGCTAGTGCCAATTGCTGTTGGTGCGCCACAGTTTTGGATAAAAGATTATTTTACTTGTACGCCATTCCAATGTTTAAAAATATTTCAAAAAGCAGATTTTGTTATTACGGACACCTTTCATGGTACTATATTCTCTGCTAAATATAGTAAAAAATATGCAGTGATTGTTCGTGAAAGTAATAGGAATAAGTTATTAGATTTGATAAATAAGCTAAAGATTGAAGAACATTTAATTAAAGATATGAATGAATTGCAGAAAGAAAACTATTTTAATGATTATGATATGTTTCAACATATTATCGAAAAAGAAAAATTAAAAACAGTGAAATATCTTAGAGAAGCGATAGAAGAATAATTAGTTAAAATACTGAATATAATCATGAAATAATATTGGTTATAATTGAGAAAGTACAAATGATATGAACAAAATGTATGAAAATTGAGACTAGAGAGGATGTTGTTTTTTATTAATACATCATATGGTAAATATTTATGGCAGAAAGTAGAAGAAGGTACCTAGCACAGAATACAATGATATTTGCTTTAGGAAATTTCACAACGAAGATAATTTCCTTTTTTTTGATTCCACTATACACGAATGCATTGACGACATCAGAATATGGAACTGTGGATCTTGTTGCTACAATTAGTACAATAGCTGTTCCGTTGTTAAGCTTAAACATAAGTGAAGCTGTGATGAGATTTAATCTGGATAAGAATGCAGAACAAAATAAAATTACAAAGATAGGCATTAGAATTTTGTTATGTGGACTTGTTTTAGGGATGATAATTATTCCGATATGTAATATATTTGATAGTATATCAGCTTTTTCTATACAGGTATATTTTTATGTGATATTTAGTGCTTCAAGCCAATTATTTCTAGCTGATTTAAGGGGAAAGGAAAAGTTAATTCAATATTCGTTCGGAAATATTATTAATACCTTATTGCTTGCAATATTTAATATATTATTTTTGCTGGTATTGGATATGGGAATTAATGGGTACTTGCTGGCATATACACTTTCATTTGCAGCAGTAACTTTTTATGCGTTAATTATTGGAAAAGGTTATAAATCTATAAGAGATGTGTTTGATATAAAAATATGTAGAAAAATGCTAAAATATTCTATTGTTCTTATACCAAATTCTTTCATGTGGTGGATTATAAAT
The DNA here is from genome assembly GCA_964461415.1 of uncultured Eubacterium sp. Taxonomy (GTDB): domain Bacteria; phylum Bacillota; class Clostridia; order Lachnospirales; family Lachnospiraceae; genus Eubacterium_G. The sequence goes on along the minus strand of CAYWUE010000017.1, from coordinate 13,169 downwards.
TCATCAGATCATATTATGGTTACAAGTATGGTAGGTGTTGCAGCTAATGGTATTTATGCTATAGCATATAAATTGCCAACACTAATTTCTTCTGTTATGCAAGTATTTAATCAGGCATGGAGTTATTCTGCTATTAAAGAAGAAGGTGCATCAGATGAAAGCGAATATAACAATAAAATATTAAAGTATTTGATTATGTCAGTTATGATTATTGGAATTTTTATGATGGCAGCAATAAAGCCATTCCTTAAAATTTATGTCACATCCGATTATTATAGTGCTTGGAGATACACTCCATTTTTGATAATAGGTTGTGTTTATTTGACTTTAGCTTCATTTATGGCAACTAGCTACACAGTACACAAAGATAGTTATGGATTTTTATTTTCAAGTTTATTTGGAGCTATATTGAATATAGTATTAAATTTTATTCTTATTCCATATATTGAAATTTATGGAGCAGCTTTAGCTACATGCGTTAGTTACATATCCGTTTTTGCATTTAGAGTTATACATACAAGAAAGTATATAAAGTACAATGCATTGAATAAGGAACTTAGGGTTGGAACGTTAATGATGGTGATTTCAGGAATTTTAATGTATGTAGATAACATAGCAGCACAAATTATTCAAATATGTATGGCACTAGTAATAATAATACTATTTTATGATGCATGGTTACCAGTTATAATAAAAATTGTTAATAAGTTAAGAATAAGTAAATATAAAAAATGTAGGAGATAATTTTTTTGTGAATAAATGAGAACAGTATGTGAAAAAAATTCTTGTACAGGATGTATGGCGTGTATAGGAAAATGTAATAGAAATGCTATTACGATTGAGGATTGTTTATATGCATATAATGCAGTGATTGATAAAGATAAATGCGTTGATTGTGGTAGATGTAAAAATGTTTGTCCGAATAATTCTTTAATCGATAAGTATAAACCAATGACTTGGTATGAGGGATGGGGGCAGGATGATATTAGAGCTAATTCATCCTCAGGTGGAATAGCGTATTCATTGATGAAAAGATTTATTGAAGATGGTGGATATGTTGCATCATGCATGTTTGATAAGGGAGAATTTAATTTCAAAATTACAAATAATGCAGAAGAAATTAGAAAATTTGTTGGTTCAAAATATGTAAAGAGTAATCCGTTGGGAATTTATGAAAAAATATCATGTAAATTAAAAAATGATAATAGAGTTTTGTTTATTGGATTGCCATGTCAGGTTGCTGGACTCAAGAAATATGTTTGTGAGCTCAGTTCTGAGAAAATAGAAAAATTATATACAGTAGATCTGATTTGTCATGGAACTCCATCTCCTAAAATGCTCAACATGGCATTGAAGGAAAAAAAGATTGAAATTGCAAATCTTAAAAATATTGGCTTTAGAAACAATAATATGTATAATTTGTATCTTGAGACAGAAGAAGGATATAAAAAGTTTACACGTGAAAGTGTTCAAGATATGTATACATATGCCTTCTTGAAAGCATTAGATTATACAGAAAATTGCTATTCATGTAAGTATGCAACATTTGAAAGAGTGGCAGATATAACGATTGGTGATTCATGGGGAAGTGATTTATCTCAAGGTGAGATACAAAAAGGAATATCTTTAATTTTGTGTCAAAATGAACATGGGTTAGAATTAATAAACAATTCTGAAATAGAGTTGAAAGAGGTTGATATCGAGAAAGCAATAAAATTTAATAAGCAGTTACAACATCCTGCAGTTATCCCTATGAACAGAACATATTTTTTTAAAAATATAAACAAAGGATTTTATAAAGCTATGGCTCGAAGCTCAACAAAAGTATATTATAAACAAAAAATTAAAGAGCTTTTACTTCGATTTAAAGACATATAATATATTAGGACAATTAAAATGTGCTAACAGAAGTTGTGTGACTAAAAGGAATTAGGTAGATGATATGTTAAAAACTCAAAACAACCACATGAATATCATTATCACCGGTGGTGCCGGTTTTATTGGAAGCAATTTCATATTGTATATGCTAAAAAAATATCCTGAATATAACATCATCTGCATGGACAAACTATCATATGCTGCAAATATGAATAATCTTTCATCAGTTATCAATAATCCAAGATTTAAATTTTATCAGGCAGATATCTGTGATAGAAAGGCAGTTTATCAGGTTTTTGAAAACGAGAGTCCGGATGTTGTAGTCAATTTTGCAGCAGAAAGTCATGTGGATCGTTCTATAGAAAGTCCGGAGATTTTTTTTACCACAAATATAGTTGGGACATCAGTTTTACTCGATGCGTGTGTGAAATATGGTATAAGACGTTTTCATCAGGTATCCACTGATGAAGTTTATGGGGAATTACCTTTGGACAGACCTGATTTATTATTTAATGAAAAGACTTCTATTAATCCAAGCAGTCCTTATAGTGTGTCAAAAGCATCTGCGGATTTTGTGGTGCTTTCTTATCATAGAACATATGGAATACCTGTAACAATAAGCAGATGTTCTAACAATTATGGTCCGTTTCAATTTTGCGAAAAACTTATTCCACTTATGATTGGTAATGCATTAATGAATAAAAAACTTCCCATATATGGAAATGGAAATAATATAAGGGATTGGTTGCATGTAAAAGATCATTGTAGCGCTATTGATTTGATTATTCATAAAGGCAGCGTTGGAGAAATCTACAATATTGGTGCAAATAATGAAATTAAAAATATAGACCTTGTTAAAGTCGTATGTAGAGAGCTTAAAAAACCGGAAAGTCTGATTGCATATGTGGAAGACAGAAAAGGACATGATATGCGTTATGCCATTGATTCTACAAAGCTTCAAACAGAATTGGGATGGAAGCCGGAAATAAATTTTAAGGATGGAATAAAAGCAACAATTAATTGGTATTTAAATAATAGAGAATGGTTAGGACTAAGTTAATGAATGAATTTATAAATAACATAGGAATGATAATAACGAATATTTTAACAGCACTGTATCAGCCTTTTTGGTATGCACTACTTTCTGCAATATTGCTTTGCTTTCTTTATTTGTATGCATATCATCCTGTGAATATGGGAAAAGGATTAAAAGCAGCCATAATAGGTTGGATTGAAGAATTTAAGGTGTCAATTTTTTTTAGAAAACTATTTGTTTTATTTTTCCTTATTGTTATGATTTTGTTTATAACGCTGTTGAATAGAGACCTTTGGATGAATCCACTGTCAGATGTTATGGGTGGTTGGTGGATTTGGAAAGAGATAAATGGTGAAATTCAGCTGACCACTGAATGTTTTGAGAACGTGATTATGATGATTCCTTTTATGTTTTTGTTGTTATGGACGTTTGGAGAAAAAATTGCAAAAGGCTTTAAGGCAATAGTATTAAAAAGTATCAAATATACATTTTGTTTTACACTAACAATTGAATTTTTGCAATTATTCTTGAGACTGGGTACTTTCCAAATATCTGATATTTTTTACAATACATTGGGAGGATTGATTGGAGGAATATTATATTGGATATATACCAGAATTAGATACAGACATATTCAGAAATAATCTTCTATGTCGAAATAGCATTGCATTAGTTGTTAGAATGATTACATAAACAAAATCAAGGACAAAGGAGCAAAAAATGATTTCAAAACCATTTATAGACATAATTGAGGCATTAAGGGCATATATTAATGGAATGGTGCCTGATTCAGACGTTTCTGCAGATTTTGAAAAAGTATTTGATATATCAAAGAAACATAATCTTACAGCTATTATGACATCTATATGGGAAAAGTCTGTTGCAGAAAAAAATGCAGAAATTGCAAAAAGATTACAGGACGAAAAAAATATTACTATATTAAAAAATGTTTCCATGGATGTTGAACGAGAACAAATAGAAAGCTTTTTTGAAGAATATAATATTTGGTATATGCCATTAAAGGGACTGATTTTAAGAAATTATTACCCTGAGCCGGAATTGAGAGAAATGGCAGATAATGATATTTTGATTGACAAAGAGTACCAGGAAAAAGTTCATGATTTTATGATTAGACGGGGGTATAGCATAAAAGATTATGGCATTGGAAATTGTGATGAATATTTAAAAAAACCGTTGTATAATTTTGAAATTCATACAGAGCTTTTTGATGATTATAGTAATAAGGAGTGGAGTGATTACTATAGTAATATAAAAAATAAATTATTAAAAAATGGATTAAAATGCAGTTTTTCAAAGGAAGATTTTTATATTTATTATATTATCCATACATATAAACATTTTTTGAATGGTGGCATGGGAATTAGAACTATGCTAGATGCTTATTTGTTTTGGAATAAGGAAAAAGATAATCTTGATATTTCCTATATTGAACAGGAATTAATAAAGCTTAAGGCATTAGATTTTGAAAACGAATTTCGACTTCTTTTCATAAAGGTTTTTGAAAATGATAATTGGCATAATGAGTTATCCGAATCAGAAGCAAAAATGGCTGGTTATATATTTAAGTCAGGCACTTATGGCTTGCTTGAGAATAATATTTTAAATCAGATGGGATGTACAAGCAAAAACGATAAAAGTATTAGTGTTAGAATAAAATATATTTTCAGACGTGTATTTCCAAAAGTTAAATTTATGAAAAAATTTTATCCGAGTGTAACAAAACATGTGATTTTAATACCCTATGCATATGTTTATAGAATTATAAAAATTTTGATTTCTAATAGAGCTAAGGCTTTTACTGAAATAAGGTTAATTTGGAAGAAAAAATAACCTGTAAGTGATAAAATCTAAAAAAATATGCGAAGTTCATGCATGAAACTCTGATTTCTATAAGTTAGAGTGTTTAACTAATATATTCAAAGTATGAAAAACTAGAAAGGAATTATGATATGTATGATTATTTAGTTGTTGGAGCTGGTTTATATGGAGCAGTTTTTGCAAACCAGGCAAAAAAAAGTGGAAAGTCTGTTTTGGTTATTGATAAGAGACCTAATATCGCAGGAAATGTTTTTACAGAAAAAATTGAGGGAATTAATGTTCATAAATATGGTGCTCATATTTTTCATACTAACAACGAAAGAGTTTGGAATTTTGTGAATCAGTTTGCAACTTTTAACAGATTTACTAATTCGCCTGTAGCAAATTATAAGGGAGAACTTTATAGCCTTCCTTTTAATATGTACACGTTTAATAAAATGTGGGGTGTTGTGACACCGCAGCAGGCTAAGGAAAAAATAGAACAGCAAAAAATGGAAGCAGGTATTGTTAATCCTAAGAATTTAGAAGAACAGGCGATTTCATTGGTTGGAACTGACATATATGAGAAGTTGGTTAAAGGCTATACCATGAAGCAGTGGGGGAGACCTTGCAATGAACTGCCATCATTTATTATTAGAAGATTGCCTGTTCGTTTTACATTTGACAATAATTATTTTAATGCTTTATACCAGGGTATTCCTAAAGGTGGTTATACAGGGATGGTAGAGAATATGCTAGAAGGCATTGAGGTTAGGCTTAATGAAGACTATTTAAAAAATAAGTCTGAATATGATGCTATGGCAAAAAAGGTTGTATATACCGGCGCAATTGACGAATATTTTGATTATAAACTCGGTGCATTGGAATATCGTTCTGTTAGATTTGAAAATGAAGTTTTAGAAATACCTAATTTTCAAGGTAATGCAGCTGTTAATTATACTGATTCAGATATTCCATGGACTCGTATTATTGAGCACAAATGGTTCGAATTTGGTCTGGATGATGATGGCAATGAACTTCAAAAAACTGTTATTTCTAAGGAATATAGTGCAGAGTGGAAGTTAGGGGATGAGCCTTATTATCCGGTTAATGATGAAAAAAATGGAAAGTTATATGAACAGTATAAGGCATTAGCAAAAAAAGAAGAAAAAGTCATATTTGGTGGACGTTTAGGCGAGTACAAATATTATGATATGGATGCAGTAATTGCATCAGCACTTGAAATGTGTGATAAGGAATTATAAAAAATCGACTCCGTTGTGGAGTCGATTTTTTTTGAAATTATTTTAATTATTAGTAATAGGAATTCCACGATGTTCTACGGAAGTTGAAAAAACGATTTGTGTTTTTGTACTTCCGAATTTTTGGAGCTCACCAATAAAATGATCTAATTCTTCGGTGCTTTTAAACATTACTTCAACCAGCATTGCGTAATCTCCTGTAACACAGTTGCATTCGATAACGTTATTGCAGCTTTTTATGTATGGGTAAAAATCTTTCTTCTGTCCAGGATTTACTTCTAAATTAATAAATGCTTTAATATGATATCCCAGTTCTGCCGGGTTAACTTTTGCAGTATAGCCGGTTATAATACCAGCCTGTTCTAATCTTTCGATTCTTGCTGAGACTGCCGGGGATGACAAAAATACCTGGCTGGCTATTGTCTTTAGGGGAATTCTGGCATTCTCATGCAATAAATTAATAATTTGTTCATCAATATGGTCCATTTCGTGTCTCATTGTCGATACTCCTTTCGTACGTATTCTTCAGTCTGTTTAATAAAATAAAGTTTTAGGACGAAAAAACCTTATTAAATTATATCACAACAGTTTAAAAAATTACAATATTAAATTACATTAATGAAATACATAAAAAAAGAACAACAGCTTGACGTTTAGACAATATAATTATAGTGTTTAAAAAATAGAATTGTACGTAGAGCTTTTTCTACCAATTCTGTTTTTTTTGTGCTATCATATAAACATTCTTTTGATACAATTTTGTGCATAAAATTATATATAGACTGCTGATTAAATCAGGGTTTAGTATTAATAATATGTTTCTAATTTTCAAGTGAGCTTAAGCTAGAAAGAAGGTTAAGATGATTTTTAATTTTTATTATGTAGCACTTTTATTCTTTATATACAGTTTTATAGGATGGTGCGTAGAGGTTTCGTTTGTTGCAATTACGATAAGAAGAGTAGAAAACAGAGGTTTTTTAAATGGACCGGTTTGTCCAATATATGGTTGTGGAATGTTGGGTGTTCTAACTGCTCTTTTACATTATGAAGATAATATTATTCTGTTGTTTGTGGGAGGCGTTATTATATGTACCGCTGTTGAACTTTTTGGTGGCTGGATTTTAGACAAGATTTTTCATATGAGATGGTGGGATTATTCTAAGAACAAATTTAACATTGGAGGATATGTATGTCTGGAATTTAGTCTTATGTGGGGTGCAGGTGTTGTATTTGTAATAAAACTTGTTCATCCACTGATTTTTGGATTGATAAAAAAAATACCTCATTTGATTGGAAATATAATTATTACAGCTTTGATTATGATTTTTGTGGCAGATATGATAGTAACACTTAAAAATCTTATTGGAATAAGAATGAGTTTAGGACAGCTTGATAAAATTGCAATTGATCTTAATAATATAGGAAATCAGCTTAAGGATATTGTTGGAAATTCTGCTATCAATGTAGCTGACAGAGCAGAGGAAGGTTTAGAGCGTCTCGATGAAAAAGCTGAAGAAAAAAGAGAAAAATTTGCTACTGCTAAAGAGCGTCTTTCAAGTGTGGATATTAGAGAAAAATGGGATATGCAGAGGGCAGAGCTTGAGGAAAAACTCGATTTTTATGTAGATACATATATTGAAAAAATTAATTCTTATAATAAATATTCACTTAATTCAATGCCGAAATTGAATAAATTCGGAAAAAGTATTAATATAAGAGAGTACGTGGATAATTTGAAAGAAAATTTCAAAAAGAAAAAAGAAGATATAGAAAGCAGGTATGTTATGAATTTTGAAGGAAAATCATTTTTAAAATTATTGGATTACACTCCAAAGGAGATTGAAACACTTATTGATTTAGCAGCAGACCTTAAGGCTAAGAAAAAAGCAGGAAAGCTTGTGGATGTACTTAAAGGAAAGAATATTGCAATTATATTTGAAAAAACAAGTACACGTACAAGATGTTCATTTGAAGTGGCAGCTCATGACCTTGGAATGGGTGTGACATATTTAGATCCAACAGGTTCCCAAATTGGAAAAAAGGAAAGTATTCCTGATACAGCAAGAGTTTTGGGACGTATGTTTGACGGAATAGAATATAGAGGTTTTGAACAGACTATCGTTGAAGAATTAGCAAAATACGCAGGTGTGCCGGTATGGAATGGCCTTACAAATGAATTTCATCCCACACAGATTCTGGCAGATTTTTTGACATTAAAAGAAAAATTTGGATATCTTAAAGGATTAAAATTTGTTTATATGGGTGATGCACGTTATAATATGGGAAATTCTCTTATGGTAGGTTGTGCTAAGATGGGAATGGATTTTGTTGCATGTGCTCCAAAGAAATATTGGCCGGATAAGGATTTGGTAGATGAATGTAGAGAGATTGCAAAGAATACAGGCGCAACAATAGCATTTGAGGAAGATCCTATGGCTGCTACTAAGGGAGCTAATGCTATTTATACAGATGTATGGGTATCTATGGGTGAACCAGATGAAGTATGGGAAGAAAGAATTAATGATCTTTTACCTTACAGGGTTACAATGGATTTGATTAATAATTCAGCAGAGGATGTAGTATTTATGCATTGCCTGCCTGCATTCCATGACTTAAATACAAAGATTGGAAAGCAGATATACGAAAAATTTGGTCTTACAGAAATGGAAGTTACAGATGAAGTATTTGAATCAGAACATTCTGTTGTATTTGATGAAGCCGAAAACAGAATGCATACAATAAAAGCTGTAATGGCAGCTACATTGGGAGCGAAATTTTAAACTATTCATACTTTAAACTTTGCTTAGGGTGTTTAAGGAGACATTTATTTAACCACATCAAGGTAATTATTGTTATTTATGTTGTTAATATACAACAGAACGGAGATTTTATGAGATTTTTACATTTAGCAGATTTGCATATAGGAAAAAGAGTTAATGAGTTTTCTATGATTGAAGACCAAAAATATATTTTGAACCAGATCTTAGATATTGTACGAGATTATGCTGTGGACTGTGTACTTATTGCCGGAGATATATATGATAAGCCGGTACCATCAGCAGAGGCTGTTGTGTTGTTTGATGATTTTATTAGTAATCTGAAGAATATGAAGGTATCTGTTGTCGCAATCAGTGGTAATCATGATAGCCCTGAACGTATTGGTTTTGGAGCAAAAATAATGAACAAAAATGGCGTTTATATGAGCAGACCTTTTGAAAAAATGCCGGAGAAGTTAGTTTTACAGGATGAATTCGGACCTGTTAATATTTATATGTTACCGTTTATAAAACCGGGCATTGTACGACCTTTTTATCCGGACTGCGATATTTCAGATTATGATAAGGCTGTTAATGTAGTGATGGAAAATACACAGGTGAACCTTGATGAGAGAAATATTCTTATGGCACATCAGTTTGTAATGGGAGGAAGTCTGTGTGATTCGGAGGAAATTTCCATAGGTGGAGTGGAACAGGTGTCAGCCTCTAATTTTGATAAGTTTGATTATGTGGCACTTGGACATTTACATGGTCCGCAAAAGATTGAGAGGGAGACTATCAGGTATTCAGGAACACCGCTGAAATATTCTTTTTCTGAAATTAATCATAAAAAGTCTGCATTGATAGTAGATTTTAAAGAAAAAGGCAGTATAGAGATGGAGAAAATTCCATTTAAGCCACTTAGGGAAATGAGAGAAATTTCAGGAACTTATGATGAAATCACCTCACTTGATTTTTATAAGGATTTGAATGTTCTAGACTATTATCATATTACTCTAAAGGACGAGGAGGATGTTCCTAATGCACTTGGAAAGCTTAGAAGCATATATCCTAATATAATGAAATTAGATTATGATAATACCAGAACTAGAATGAATAATGATATCGATGATGTATCAGATGTTGAAAATAAGACTCCGTTAGAATTGTTTCAGGAATTTTATTTTATGATACATAATAAGGAAATGTCCAAAGAGCAGTCGGATATGGTTGCATCCCTTATAGAAAAAATCTGGGAAGAGGGAGGAAGGGAATGAGGCCCATAAAGCTTATAATTTCTGCATTTGGACCGTATGCAGGCTGTGAAACTATAGATTTTGAAAAATTAGGAAGCAAAGGACTTTATCTTATCACAGGAGATACGGGAGCTGGAAAGACTACGATTTTTGATGCGATTACCTATGCTTTATACGGAAGAACCAGTGGAAAAATAAGAACCTCTAATATGCTAAGAAGCAAATATGCACTGCCTGAGACACCGACATTTGTAAAAATGGAATTTGTGTACAGGGACAAGGTCTATAAAATAGAGAGAAATCCGGAGTATGAAAGACCAAAAATTCATGGTGAGGGAACAACTACTCAGCTTGCAAGAGCTTCTTTAATTTATCCGGATTCAAGACCGGAGGTTAGCGGAAGCGGTGATGTTACAAATGCTGTAAATGAGCTTATAAGGTTAGATTACGAGCAGTTTACTCAGATAGCTATGATTGCTCAAAATGATTTTCTTAAATTATTGTTAGCAGACACTAACGAAAGAAGAAAGATTTTTAGCAAGATTTTTAATACTTATCCGTATGAGAGATTGCAGATAAAACTCAATGAAAAAGCAGGAGATTTAAAGCGTCAGGTAGAAAATCAGAATCTAAGTATTGAGCAGTATGTGGACGGAGTAAAATGCAGCGACAGTTATGTGCTGCAGCAGGCTTTAAATGATATTAAAAAAAATAAAACGGAACATGGCATAGAACAAATACTTAGTGTTATTTCTGGAATTATTAACAATGATGATGAAAAAATAAAAGTTATTAACAATAAGATAATAAGTATAGAAAAAAATCAGGAAGATGTTAATAAAAAAATTGCAGAGGTTGAAAGAGATAATCTTGCCATAAAGCAGCTTAATGAAGCAAAAGATTTTGTGGAAAAAAATCAGCCGTTGCTTGAAAAATTTCAGCAGGAAATAATACTATGCAAGGCTGACGAGCCAAAGCAAAAGGAATTAGAGTATGAAATTAAAGAGCAAGAGCTTAGCATGCCTGAATATGACAGATTATCTGAAATTAAAAGGGAGTATACCAGGGATTTAGAAAAAATAGGAGAGACAGATAATAAACTTAGTGAATTAGCTTTACAAAATGATAAATTAGACAGGGAGCTTGAAAACAATAGGACTATCTTAGAAAAGTATAAGGAGTCGGGAGCAAAGCTTTTAAAGTGTGAAAATGACAGAAACAAATATGAAGAATTAAAGAAAAAAGTTTCGATGCTGTTGTACCAATGTGACGAATATGAGAAAGAAAATGCCACACTTATAAAGCTACAGAAGAATACATTAGAAGCGAATGAAAATTGGGAGAAAAAAAGTGGTGAATGTGTAGCACTTGAAAAAAGATTTTTGAACCAGCAGGCAGGTATTCTGGCAAAAGAACTTGTAGATGGCAAGCCGTGTGTAGTTTGTGGTTCTACAATTCATCCGAATCCATTTAAGTTAATGGATGAACCGGTTTCAGAAAATATGATTAACGCTGCAAAATCAGAGGTGGAGAAGCTTAAAAGAATAGCCACTGATTACAGTACGAAAGCCGGAAAATGGAATGGTATAGTTGATACTTTGTGTGAAAAAATAATTAATGACTATAAGGATACCATAAAGGGATTAAGTATAAATGAAAATGCTAATGTGACAGATAATATTAGTATCTTTCAGGTTAAAAAATGGATGGATACACTTATAGTTCAGATAAAAGATAGAATTATTGCTGTTGATAAAGATTATAAAGAGCTTAGTGAGCAGGTGCTGTTGGTTAAAAAAACAGAAAAATTGATTCCTGAAATAGAAGAACAGATTAAAAAAAATCAAGAACGCAGAGATAATCTTAATGCTGAAAGTCTAGAACTAAAAATAAAAGCAAATTCTGACTTTACCTTAAAAGAGCAGCTCGAAAAGAAGTTGAAATTTGAAAATGAAATGGAAGCTAGAAAGCATTTAGACAATTTATATGCGACTCTTAAGGCAATAGTTGATAAATTTAATTTAGCAACACAGCAATATGAGAGCTGTAAAAAAGGTATAGAGGAAGCGAATACCAGAATAGAAACAATTGCACAACAGTTGAAAACATCAGAACAATATGACCTAGATGAGCTAAGAGAACAGATGAATAAGCTGCAGGAAGAAAAGAATATTATTAATGCAGAGCGTGACAATATTTCTGTAAGACTTGAAATAAATAATCAGGCTTTTGAGAATATTAAAATTAATCTTGACAAGATGATTCAGATTGAAAATAAGTACAAATGGGTTAATGCATTAGCTAGAACAGCCAACGGTAATATGACAGGAAAAGATAAATTAAGTTTAGAAACGTATGTCCAGATTAACTATTTTGAAAGAATAATCGAAAGAGCGAATCTTCGATTTATGAAAATGAGCAATGGTCAATATGAATTAAAGCGAAATGAGCAGTCGGGTGATCAGAGAACAAAATCTGGTCTTGAGCTTAATGTTATAGATCATTATAACGGTACAATAAGAGATGTTAGAACCTTATCAGGTGGAGAATCCTTTAAGGCATCTCTGGCTTTGGCTCTTGGATTATCAGACGAAATTCATTATGCATCAGGCGGAATAAAGGTGGATACACTTTTTGTGGATGAAGGTTTTGGAACATTAGATGAAGATTCACTCAACAGTGCTATGGAAACACTGTCTACACTGACAGAGGGCAATAGATTGGTAGGAATTATTTCTCATGTTCAGGAGTTAAAGGAAAAAATCGGAAGAAAGATAATTGTTTCTAAAGACAAAGCAAATGGTAGTACTGTTATGATAGAGAATGAATGAGCATGGCTGTGAATACATAAAACAAATAATATAATCTTAAACAAAAGAATATTTCACCATATTTTCCACATACTAACTTCATGATACGTATCTGCAAATAGTTTTAAGATTGATGAAAAGTATTTAAAACTATATGAATGCAGAAAGTGTTTGCAATGATATGAAATTGTAAAATGGAGGGATGAATGGAAAATGAAAGCAACAGGGATTGTGCGTCGTATAGATGATTTGGGTCGTGTAGTTGTTCCGAAGGAAATTCGAAGAACCTTGAGGATTCGTGAAGGCGACCCTATGGAGATTTTTACTAACCATGAGGGAGAAATTATATTAAA
>CAYWUE010000016.1:0-40031 GCA_964461415.1 uncultured Eubacterium sp. | reverse complement strand
TTGTGCCTTGAGCGAAGTGAAAGGAATGATAAAAAACATGAAAGAATTTGAAAAAAATTACAATCCGGGAGAAATAGAAGACAGATTGTATAGCAAATGGCAGGAAAAAAAATATTTCCATGCTGAAGTAAACAGAGATAAAAAACCATTTACAATAGTAATGCCACCACCTAATATTACAGGACAGCTTCATATGGGACATGCACTTGATAATACAATGCAGGATATATTAACACGTTTCAAAAGAATGCAGGGCTACGAGGCATTATGGCTTCCTGGAACAGACCATGCTTCCATTGCAACAGAGGCAAAAATCGTAGAAAAAATGAGAGAAGAAGGCGTGACAAAAGAAGAACTTGGACGTGAAGGCTTCTTAGAAAGAGCATGGGACTGGAAAAAACAGTATGGTGGAAGAATCGTATCACAGTTAAAGAAAATTGGTTCATCATGTGATTGGGATAGAGAAAGATTTACGATGGATGAAGGCTGTTCAAAAGCAGTAAAAGAAGTATTTGTAAATCTATATAATAAGGGACAGATTTATAGAGGCGAAAGAATTATAAACTGGTGTCCGCATTGCTTAACATCTATCTCAGATGCGGAAGTAGAATACGAAGATCAGGCAGGAAAATTTTGGCATTTAAGATATCAGTTATCTGATGGAAGTGGATATGTAGAACTTGCAACTACAAGACCGGAAACATTGTTAGGAGATACAGCAATAGCAGTAAATCCAAATGATGACAGATATAAGGATATTGTAGGAAAAACAGTAATTCTTCCAATCGTACACAGAGAGATTCCGGTTGTAGCAGATGACTATGTAGGAATAGATTTTGGAACAGGTGTAGTTAAAATTACACCAGCACATGATCCTAACGATTTTGAAGTTGGACTTAGACATAATCTTCCAATAATCAATGTGATGACAGATGATGCAAAGATAACAGAGGATTATCCAAAATATGCTGGAATGGACAGATATGAAGCTAGAAAAGCTATTGTAGCTGATCTTGAGGCAGAAGGTGCGTTAGTTAAGATTGAGGATCATGCACATAATGTAGGAACATGTTATAGATGTCATACAACCATAGAACCAAGAGTTTCAAAACAGTGGTTCGTAAAGATGGAAGAGATTGCAAAACCGGCAATTGAAGCTGTAAAGAATGGTGACACAAAATTTGTACCGCCACATTTTGATAAAACTTATTTCCACTGGTTAGAAAATATTCGTGACTGGTGTATTTCCAGACAGTTATGGTGGGGACACAGGATCCCGGCATTCTACTGTGACGAATGTGGAGAGATGGTTGTTACAAAAGATGACCATGCAGTATGTCCTAAGTGTGGAAAGGAAATGAGACAGGACCCTGACACATTAGATACATGGTTTTCGTCAGCACTTTGGCCATTTAGTACATTGGGATGGCCTGATAATACAGAAGAAATGGAATATTTCTACCCGACTAACGTACTTGTAACAGGTTATGATATTATTTTCTTCTGGGTAATTAGAATGATGTTCTCAGGATTAGAACATGTAGGAAAGGTACCATTTGACACAGTATTAATCCATGGCTTAGTTCGTGATTCACAGGGACGTAAGATGAGTAAGTCACTTGGAAATGGAATTGACCCATTAGAAGTAATTGATAAATACGGCGCAGATGCTCTTAGATTTACACTTATTACAGGTAATGCACCTGGTAATGATATGAGATTCTACTGGGAAAGAGTAGAAGCAAGCAGAAATTTTGCTAACAAGGTATGGAATGCTTCACGTTTTATCCAGATGAATATGAAAGATGAAATTAACTTAGATAAGAAGCCGGAAAATCTTACAGATGCTGATAAGTGGATATTGTCAAAAGCAAACACATTAACTAAGGATGTGACAGAAAATCTTGATAAATACGAATTAGGTATAGCAGCCGACAAAATTTACCAGTTCATTTGGGAAGAATTTTGTGATTGGTATATTGAAATGGTTAAGCCAAGATTGTACAATGATAGTGATAGCACAAAAGAAGCAGCATTATGGACACTTAAGAAGGTATTAATTGATTCATTAAAACTTTTACATCCATATATGCCATTTATTACAGAAGAAATATTCTGTAATCTTCAGGATGAAGAAGAGTCAATTATGATTTCTAACTGGCCTGAATATACAGAAGAATATGCTTTCTTAGAAGAGGAAGCAGCAGTTGAAACAATTAAAGAAGCTGTTCGCTCAATCAGAAATATCCGTTCGGAAATGAATGTTGCTCCAAGCAAGAAAGCAAAGGTATTTGTAGTATCAGAGGAAGAAAGCGTAAGAAATATTTTTGAAAAAGGTAATGTTTTCTTTGCTACATTAGGATATGCCAGTGAAGTTGTTATTCAGAATGATAAGGCAGGCATAGAAGATAATGCAGTATCAGTTGTAATTCCTAAGGCTACAATTTATATGCCATTTGCAGAATTAGTAGATATTTCTAAAGAAATCGAAAGACTTGAAAAAGAAGTTGAAAGATTAAACAAGGAATTAGCCAGAGTTAATGGAATGCTTTCAAATCCTAACTTTGTTAATAAAGCTCCTGAAAAGAAGATTAATGAGGAAAAAGAAAAGAAAGCAAAATATGAGCAGATGATGGAACAGGTTAAAGGACAGCTTGAAACACTCACAAAATAGGAGGAGTACAAGATGATTAATTTTGAAGAAGAAATTAACAAATTTCATCCAAGTCTTGAAATAGAAGAAGCAGAAGATGCTATTTATAATCATAATATTTCTGATATAACAGATGTTATGATTCAGATGGTAGAGGAACTTAAAAGTGATAAATAAAAGGCAAAGGATGGGTGTATAAATGATATGCTATAATTGTGGAAGCGTTCTGACAAACAGTGACTATTGTGGCCATTGCGGAATGGACGTTAGCGTATACAAAAGAATAGTAAAATTATCCAATACCTATTATAATGCCGGTCTTACCAAAGCAAAAAACAGAGATTTATCAGGTGCAGCAGATGCTCTTCGAAGAAGTGTGAAGCTTAATAAAAGGAACATAGATGCAAGAAATCTGTTAGGTCTTGTATATTTTGAAATGGGTGAGACTGTTCAGGCATTTTCAGAGTGGGTAATGAGTTCAAATATTCAGCCGGATAATAATCCGGCAGAAAAATATCTTGTTGCAATTCAGCAGGATAAGGGCAAGGTTAGTGAGTTAAACCACACTATCAAGAAGTTTAATATCGCCTTGGAATATGCCCAAAACGGAACAGATGACATGGCGATAATACAGCTTAAAAAGGTGCTTAACCAGAATCCTAATTATATAAAAGCCTATCAGCTTTTAGCTTTGCTCTATTTAAAAGGTGGCCAGTATGAGAGAGCCAAAAAGGCAATCAAAAAATCCATGAAAATAGATAAATGTAATCCTCTTAGCATAAGATATTTAAGAGAGATAAACGAATATATGGATGATGAAAAAAAGAACGACCCGGATAAGAGAATGGAGCGAAGAAGAAATCTTCGTGGTGTTATGGTAGATAGAGAATATTTAAGCGGAAATGATGTTATCATTCCTAAAAATAATTTCAAAGAAGCCATAACAGGTGCTCAGAGTATTCTTCATGTTATTATAGGTTTATTGCTTGGTGCAGCATTGGTATATTTTATTGTGATGCCTGCACGTTTATCTTATGTGACGGACAAGATTAACAATGTTGGAGTGGAGTATAACCAAAAAGTAGCAATAAAAAATTCTACAATTTCGGAATTAGAAAATCAGGTTGATACACTTGAGAAAGAACAGGAAAAACTAAAATCAGAACTGGCACAGTATACTGATACAGGAAATACAGTTGCTTCAAATTACAGCAATTTGCTAAAAGCAGTCAATTATTACAGATTGAAGGAATATAAAAAGGCTGCAAGTGCATTAAGCAAGGTTGACAGCGAATTAAAGATGGACTCGGAAGATTTTGATAACGTTTATAAGTGGTTAAGCGGCAAAATGTCCACACAGATTGCAGAAGATGCATATAATGATGGTATTGATGCAAGGGATAAGGGAAATTATGCTAAGGCAATTGAATCATTTAAGGAATGTTTAAAATCAGATCCGGATAATGTAGATGCCATCTATTATATGGCATGGAGTTATGAAAACAGCGGAGACAGTACTAATGCGAAAAAATATTTTAAGGAAATAGTGGATAACTATCCAAATTCATCAAGATATGAGGCTGCAAAGAATCAGATTGGTGAAGAATAAAAGATTTACGAAAGAGAAGAACAGAAGGTTCTTCTCTTTTTTTGGTTAGCATTTGACATATTCGATGAAAACAAGTCTAGTGGCATTGTTCTTTGATAGTGTCAAGTGACCTATGAAAAAAGATAGTAAAACCTATGAAAAAAGATAGTAAAAAAGTTGCTTTCGTACATTAAAAGCTGTAGATATTTTAGATTGTAATAAGGGGGAATATATGGAAGTTTTATATGAAATAAGAGGGGAGAATTTATTGATTTATCTTCCGGAGGAACTTGATCATCATAATGCAAAAACAATTACTGAGCAGTCAGACTGGTATATTGTATCGAATCAAATAAAAAATATTATTTTCAATTTTAAAAGAACAATATTTATGGACAGCTCAGGAATCGGTGTGATTATGGGAAGATATAAGCTGATAAAAAAGCGAGGTGGAAATATTACTGTTACAAACATTAACAATTCGATAGACAGGATATTAACTATTTCGGGGCTTTATAAAATAGTGGACAAAGAAGAATTTGCCTAAGAGATAAGGGGGAAATATGGAAAATAAAAAAATAGAAAATAATATGACTTTGGTATTTGATGCGAAATCAGAAAATGAAAGTTTAGCAAGAGTCACTATTGCAGCATTTCTGACGAAAATAGATCCGACAATTGAAGAATTAAATGACATAAAGACAGCTGTTTCTGAGGCAGTAACAAACTCAATTGTCCATGGATATAACGAGGAGGAAGGCAAAATAATACTGTCCTGTAAGCTATTATGCAGGGAATATGAGAAAGACGATACATATATTTTAAATAGTTATATAAAAATTACAGTAGAAGATAAAGGTGTTGGCATAGAAGATATAAAAAAAGCGAGAGAGCCCTTGTTTACAACAAAACCTGAATTTGAACGTGCCGGCATGGGTTTTATGTTTATGGAAATGTTTATGGATGAGGTGCAAGTGGAGTCACAATTAGGAGTCGGAACCACTGTGATAATGAATAAGAAAATAAAAAAGGTAAAGAAAAAAGCGTAGTATGAATACTTTTTCTTTGATAAATAGGGCTCATCAGGGAGATAAGTTAGCAAGAGATACAGTTTTAATGGAAAATACAGGATTAATATGGAGTGTAGTAAAACGATTTTTAAACAGGGGATATGAGAGAGAGGACTTGTTTCAAATAGGATGTATTGGAATGTTAAAGGCTATAGACAAATTTGACGAAAAGTTTCAGGTGGAATTTTCTACATATGCTGTTCCGATGATTATGGGAGAAATACGAAGATTTATAAGAGATGACGGATTAATAAAAGTTAGCAGAATAATTAAAGAAAATCAGATGAAAATTCTATGTTTTAAGGAAAAATATATTAAAGAAAGAGGCATAGAGCCTACTTTGATTGAAATTGAGGAAGAATTAAGGCTGTCTAGAGAAGAAATTATTTTGGCAGTAGATGCAATGGGGCAGGTTGAATCAATTGACAGGGAGATTACAGGTGAAAATAATAATTGTAAAATAATTGATTTTATAGAGGATAATGTTGATATTGAGTCACAGGTCTTAAATAAAATATTTGTTGAACAGTTATTAGAAAAACTAAATGATAAAGAGAAAAATTTAATTAATATGAGATATTTTCAAAACAAAACCCAGTCTCAGGTGGCAAGAGAATTAGAAATGACTCAGGTTCAAGTATCAAGATTAGAGAAAAAAATTTTATTATCAATGAAAAAAATGAATAATATGTAATATTTTCTTTCATAATAAAATCATAAATATTTGGTTAAAAAACTACGTAACAGAGATGGTAAAAAGTAGAATGAGTTAGAGGTGCAAATATGAGTGATACCTTGTATGTAAAAATGTCTCAGGCGATTGAAGTGACAGATGGAATTGTGACAATAGGAGATTTAGCAAAGCTTGAGTGCAAGAATAAAAGTATTGTAAACAGGTTAAAGCCTATCAAATTACTAGAGGATACTTCAAAAGGAAAGAAAAGATATGTTATATCTGTTATGAGAATTATAGAGATAGTTGATACAACATTTCAAAATGTTGATGTACAGAATTTAGGAGAAACAGAATGTGTTGTTGAATTTAAAAGTCCTAAACAGGATAATGGGATTTTTGAGATATTAAAGACTATTATTATATGTTTTGTTCTTTTTTTTGGAGTTGGTTTTTCTATAATGTCTTTTAATAATGATGTTTCAATTGATGATATGTTTTCAAAGATTAGTGATTTGCTTACCGGTGATAAGGAGCAGGGAAGAAAGATTTTAGAATATGGATATTCCATAGGATTAGGCATTGGAATTATTGTTTTTTATAATCATTTTGGACCTAAAAAATTGTCTAAGGACCCTACACCTATAGAGGTTGAAATGCGCAAGTATGAAAGGGATATTAACCAGACATTAATTGATGGCCACAATAGAAACGATGGAAAGTTAGAATAGTTATGAACATTTAATACGTTATGCTTAAATAACAGTATAAATGGATCCTATAATAAAAATTAGTAAAAAATGAAGTGAAATAAAAAGATTCTAGGAGGCAGTAGGTGATTGGAAAAATATTACTTGCCATAACGGGAATAGGGGCAGGATTTATTATATCAGCCGGAGTTTTTGCTATGATTACATCGACAGGGGTTATGTCAAGATTTGCAGACAAAACCCATACTGCAAAATATATACAGTTGTATGAAACTATGGTAATTATGGGGGGAATATGGTGGAATATTTTCTGGGTAATTGAGCCGCAATTCAGGCTTTCAGGTTTAGAAATATCGATATTTGAAGGAATAATGGGATTGTGCCAAGGCGTATTTGTCGGATGTCTTGCTGTCGCATTAGCGGAGGCACTCAACGGGACTGCCATATTTGCAAGAAGGGCAAAATTAAAAATAGGTTTAAGTTTTATTATTTTATCTGTTGCCATTGGAAAAGTTTTGGCATCATTTATTCAATTTTCTAAAGATTGGGTAAAATAAATAATGAGGAGTAGGAAGTGGATATGGAAAGTGAAGAAAGTAAGAAAAAATATAATGAATATGTAGAAAAAATAACACCAAATAACAATGTGATAAGGGACATGTGGAATGCTTTCTGGATAGGCGGATTGATATGTGTAATGGGACAAATTTGGTTGGAAGTGTTTATGTACATTGGTGCAAATAAGGAAGATGCAGCATCATATACAACACTTGTATTAATTTTAGAAAGCGCAATTCTTACAGGTCTTAATATTTATCCAAAGATTGCAAAAAAAGGCGGAGCAGGCTGCTTAGTGCCTATAACCGGTTTTGCAAACGGAGTAGTATCTCCGGCAATAGAATTCAAGGCAGAAGGCTGGATATTCGGTGTTGGAGCTAAGATTTTTACCATAGCAGGTCCGGTAATACTATATGGAATTCTTTCAAGCTGGATTGCTGGCATTATATATTTAGTGGGAGAGGCAGTAGGAGTGGTATAAAACCACTTCTATTTGTTTTGCAATTGTTTTGTAAGTGTCGCAAGTAAGGTTGAAAATTTTATATTACGTGGTATAATATGAACACTTGAAATGAGAGTGAGGAAAAACGATGGGGTATACAAATGATGTTACAGGAAGTAATAAAAAGGAAAAGAATATAGAAAATGTTTTATCAAACAACATTCAGGAGAATATATCTGAAAATAATAAAAAAACAATATTAAGTGATAAGCAAAAGAAGAACATAATATTTTTAATAAAGATTTTAAGTGTTTGCCTGTTTGCAGTGGCATATTCTTTTTTGTACCAGTGGAAATTATACATTGTTGAGGACAAAACAAGTATTGCAAGAATTGTGATTTGCACAGTGATATTTATTATACCATCCATACTTTTATTTATAAAAATAAAAATTGGAAAATGGCTTAATTTTATAATATCTGTAGTATTCAGTGGATTTCTTGTTATTGAAAATTATGTTATGCTACAGTTTTCTCAAGGATATGAATTTATATTGGAAAAAAGATATATTTTTTGTAATCTACTTGTTGTATTCATGATTTTTATTGTAGTTTTTGCTATTACAAACAGTTTTAAGGCATCAATAATAACAATGAATATTGTGAATATAGTTATGGCATTAGCAAATTATTATCTTGTTCAATTTAGAAATACAGGATTTCTTGCTGTTGATATTTTAAACATAAAAACAGCAGCTAATGTTGCAGGAGGTTATACATACGAAACAACTTATGAGGTATTTCTATTAGTAATAAGCTCTATAGGAATTTGTTTTCTTGCAACAAAACTGGGAAAGAATACAGTTATAAAAAAATATTTTAGAATTGCGCCAATTGCTTTGGCTATTATAACGTTTGCAATTGTTGTAAATTTATCATGTTCAGACAATTATGCAAAAGTATTAAAGGTTAAATATTTTAGACCACAGGAAACATTTACTCAAAAAGGTATGTATATAACTTTTGCCAGAAGTATAAATGATTTGTTTGTAGAGGAACCGGATGGTTATTCTGTAGAAAAAGTAAAACAGTTAGCAAAACAGTATAGTGGAAGTAAGGCTACTATATCAGATGATAAAAAGCCTAATATTATTATGATTATGGATGAAGCTTTTACAGATTTTATGTCTTTTTCGGATATTCCAATCAGCGAAGATAATGTTCCATTTTTTCATAGCCTAAAGAAGAATACCTTAAGTGGCCAGTTATTTGTTTCTGTATTTGGCGGAGGAACAGCTTCCACAGAATTTGAGGCATTAACATCTAATTCTATGGCTTATATTCCTAATGGTATAACCGCATATACTACATATATTAATTCGCCTATGTCATCTCTTGCCACAACGTTAGAAGCACAGGGATATGGTGGAATGTTAGCAATGCATCCTTTTATAGGAAATGGATATAAAAGAGATAAGGTTTATCCTCTGCTTGGATTTGACAGATTTATTACAAGGGATGATTTTTCTGATGATACAGAAATTTTTGCCCGACATATTTCAGACAATGCCAATATGGATAAAATTATTTCTGAATATGAAAATTACAGAAAAAATAATGACAAGCCATTTTTTATGTTTAATGTTACCATGCAAAATCACAGTCCGTTTGCAGCAGCAGGAGTATCTGAGGATATCAAGGTGGATTATGACATCGAAGCTCCGGAAATGGCCCAGTATATTAACATAGTAAAAAAATCAGATGAAGCTTTAGAAAAACTGGTAAAATATTTTGAAAGTTTAGATGAGCCGACAATGATTGTATTTTTTGGAGATCATCAGCCTAAGCTTGAAAATGAATTTTACAATGAAGTTGCTAAAGATTACACATTAGATGAGGTATACAGTAATCTTTCAAAAAGAAATACACAGTTTGTTATTTGGACTAACTACGATATTGAGTCAAATAATAATATGTACATAAGTGCAAACAGATTAAGCTCTCTTGTTTTAGAAACGGCTGGATTAGCACAAAATGGCTATCAGCAGTTTGTGTCAGAGTTTAGTAAGAAAGTACCTATCATAACAAAAAAAGGCTATATAGCTGAAGATGGCAATTTCTACACCACAAAGGATAAGAAGTCACCATATTATGAATGGATTAATAATTATGACATAATCGAATACAATAACATTTTTGATACGAATAACAGAGTGGAAGAATTGTACAATATAAAATAAAATATGATAAATGTTATTAGCAATAACGAAAGTCATTGAAAATCAGATTGAGATAACTGTTATTATAAGTTTTGAGATAAGAGTTATTTTAAAATTAAATTTTAAAACTTCGTATATGTAATTTAAGATGTTGTAAGATAATAATTAAATTATTATTTTATGGCATCTTTTTATATAATCGGAAATTCTTCTGAATTTCCGATTATATAAAAATGTTCCGCTGTGGATGCGCAGCTAACGGAAAGGTAGTTATGCATACGCATCCGCTTGCACGCGAAGTGTCGCAAGCGGCACTTTGTTCTTAACAAAATTGAGTATATTTGTTAAAAATATGGAAAAAATAGAATTGAAAGGGGGAATTGTGATGGGACGAATGATTGGAAGCAGCAGTGTGATTTTTGAAAATGCTCCTTATATATTAGAGGGTGCATCAATTGTTGGACAAAAAGAAGGAGAGGGACCTTTAGGAAAATTGTTTGATGTAGTGGAGCAGGACCCTATGCTTGGACAGGATACATGGGAAGAAGCAGAGAGCCTGTTGCAAAAGGAATCTATTCAAAAACTTCTTTTTAAGGCAAATATGAGTAAGGAAGAAATAAGATATATTTTTGCGGGAGATTTGTTAGGGCAATTGATAGCTACAACCTTTGGTATTTTGGAGTTTGAAGTGCCTTTTTTTGGATTGTACGGGGCTTGTTCAACTATGGGAGAGGCATTAAGTCTTGGAGCTGCAATGGTTGAGGCAGGAAATGCAGACAATATTATTGCAATGGCATCAAGTCATTTTGCAAGTGCAGAAAGACAATTTAGATTTCCATTGGCATATGGTAATCAAAGACCATATGCGGCAACATGGACAGTTACAGGATGTGGTGCGGTTATTATAAGTAACAGGAAAGGATTTGCTAAAATTACAGGGATAACTACAGGTAGAATAGTAGATTTTGGAGTAAAAGATGCACAAAATATGGGCGCCTGTATGGCACCTGCAGCTGCAGATGTTATTTGTCAGCATTTTAAGGATTTTGAGACAACACCTTCAGATTATGACAAGATAATTACAGGAGATTTAGGTTTGGTAGGAAAGAGTATACTTTTTGAACTACTAAAAGAGAAAGGATATGATATTTCGGAAATTCATATGGATTGTGGTGTGGAGATGTTTGATGCAAGCAATCAGGATACTCATGCAGGAGGCAGTGGTTGTGGATGTAGTGCAACAGTTCTTACAGGTTATGTATTAAAGCAGCTAAGAAAGGGAGCATTCAAAAAAATATTGTTTATTCCAACCGGAGCACTAATGTCACCTGTAAGTTTTAATGAGGGAAACAGCGTGCCTGGAATTGCACATTGTGTAATGATTGAAGCAAATTAAAAGGATAGCATCAGGTAGCCTGCGTAAAAATAAATATAAGAATGGGAGATTAGTATGACATTTTTAAAAGCATTTATTGTAGGTGGACTAATATGTGCATTAGTCCAGATTATAATTGATAAGACAAAGTTGACACCGGCAAGGATTATGGTGGGGTTAGTATGCACTGGAGTAGTTCTTGGAGCGATTGGTATTTATGAACCACTTACAAAATGGGCTGGTTGTGGTGCTACTGTGCCATTACTTGGATTTGGTAATAATTTGTGGAAGGGGATGAAAGAAGCGATTGTAGAATCCGGTTTTATAGGTTTGTTTAAAGGTGGTTTTATGGCAGGCGCGGTTGGAATTTCAGGAGCATTAATTTTTGGTTTTTTATCAGCATTAATATTTAAGCCTAAAATGTAATTATATTTAAATAAAAAAGTAAATTGTGTATTGAATATGAACAGTTATTTTGTAAATTGCTGACGATGACTTATTTTGGAATAATTTCCACTTGAAAAATTCAGGATAAACTTAATAAAATTAAGAAAAATATCTATTATCCTTACAAAATTAAGTTTGATAACATAAAAGGTTGATATAATTAAGAATATAATATATAATCTCCTTTAGTGTACTAAAGTGTTGGATTACACTAAATTATAGATTTTTTGAAGTGAGGTAGGTAGTTTACCTTTGATTGTGCTTTGGCTAGAAGTGCAAGCACTTCTACTCGAGGTGTTAGGAGACAAATTATTCAAATAATCTATAATAAAAAGGAAAAATATATTTAAGGAGGACTACAAAATGTCATACGTAGATGAGGTATTAGCAAAGGTTCATGAAAAAAATGCTGATGAACCAGAATTTTTGCAGGCTGCTGATGAAGTTTTAAATTCACTTAGACCTGTAATTAAAGCAAACGAGGAAAAATATAAAAAGGAAGCTTTACTAGAAAGAATTTGTGAGCCGGAAAGACAGTTTAAATTTAGAGTACCTTGGGTAGATGATAATGGACAGGTACAGGTTAATACAGGTTACAGAGTACAGTTTAATTCAAGCATAGGACCTTACAAAGGTGGTATCAGACTTCACCCATCAGTTAACTTAGGAATTATTAAATTTTTAGGCTTTGAACAGATTTTTAAAAATTCACTTACAGGGCTTCCGATTGGTGGTGGAAAAGGTGGTTCAGACTTTGACCCTAAGGGCAAATCAGACAGAGAAATTATGGCATTTTGCCAGAGTTTTATGACAGAGCTTTGCAAATATATCGGTGCTGACACTGACGTACCTGCCGGAGATATTGGAACAGGTGCAAGAGAAATAGGATATATGTTTGGACAGTATAAGAGAATTCGTGGTGTATATGAAGGTGTTCTTACAGGAAAAGGTCTTTCATATGGTGGTTCTTTAGCTAGAACTGAAGCTACAGGATATGGATTGCTTTACCTGACACAGGAATTAATGAAAGACCATGGAGAAAGCATGGAAGGAAAAATTATAGCTGTATCAGGAGCAGGAAATGTTGCTACATATGCTATCCAGAAAGCTCATCAGATGGGAGCTAAGGTTGTTACATGTTCTGATTCAACAGGTTGGATTTATGATTCTGAAGGAATCGATGTAGACCTTCTAAAAGAAGTTAAAGAAGTTAAGAGAGCAAGACTTACAGAATATGCAGCAGCAAGACCTTCAGCAGAATATCATGAAGGACGTGGTGTATGGCAGGTTAAATGTGATATTGCACTCCCATGTGCTACACAGAATGAATTGCTTATAGATGATGCTAAACAGTTAGTAGCTAATGGATGTATAGCAGTATGTGAAGGTGCTAACATGCCTACAACAATTGATGCAACAGAATATTTACAGGCTAACGGAGTTTGGTTTGTAGGTGGTAAGGCTGCTAATGCAGGTGGTGTTGCTACATCAGCTCTTGAAATGTCACAGAATAGTGAAAGACTTTCATGGACTTTTGAAGAGGTTGATGCTAAGTTACAGACAATTATGGTTAATATTTATCATAATATCAGTGAAGCAGCTAAAAAATACGGTTTTGAAGGCAACTATGTTGTAGGTGCTAATATTGCCGGATTTGAAAAGGTTGCAGAAGCTATGCTAGCTCAGGGTGTTTGCTAAAAAAAATTCAAACAGATAATAAAAAAAGATGATTTTGAAATAAAAAGAGTCACAAAAGACCTTTAAAAACAGCTATGATCTTTGATATGTATTTTGATTACCAAATTCTCGGAAATGGAAAACCATATCACTTTAGGTCATAGCTGTTTTTAGTGTTTAGATTTATAGAGTGAAAATTTTGTGTACATTAGGTTTATGGAGTAAAAATTTGTTGCCTTACATTTAGGTTAGTACCCTTGTGAAAAAGTTAATAATTGTATATAATAAGACCGAACTTACAAGATATTATAAATATAATTATGGAGAATATAATGGACGAGAATTTGAAAAGAGAAATAGAAAATAGAAGAACTTTTGCGATAATATCACATCCTGATGCGGGAAAAACTACATTAACAGAAAAGTTTTTACTTTATGGTGGAGCAATTAATACAGCAGGTTCTGTAAAAGGAAAAGCCAATTCAAAATATGCTGTTTCTGACTGGATGGGCATTGAAAAAGAGAGAGGTATTTCTGTTACATCATCTGCATTGCAGTTTAATTATGATGGATATTGCATAAATATATTAGATACACCGGGACATCAGGATTTTTCGGAAGATACTTACAGAACTCTTATGGCGGCAGATTCAGCTGTAATGGTTATTGATGCATCTAAAGGTGTTGAGGCGCAGACTATAAAGTTATTTAAGGTATGTGTAATGCGTCATATTCCTATATTTACATTTATTAACAAGATGGATTTAGAAGCCAGGGACCCATATGAACTTCTAGAAGAAATTGAAAATGTGCTTGGAATAAAAACATGTCCGGTTAACTGGCCTATAGGTTCGGGAAAAAGATTTAAAGGTGTTTATGACAGAGATACTAAAAGAATATCTATGTTTAAAGCAGTTTCTGTAGGTGGCGCAAAAAGCGCGGCAGAAACAACTTATGATTTAGAAGATGAGAATTTTAAGGAAGAAATAGGCGAGGAACTGTATGAACAACTGATGGAAGATGCTGAGTTGTTAGATGGAGCAAGTGAACCACTTGACCAGGAATTGGTTGATAAGGGAGAATTATCACCTGTATTTTTTGGCTCTGCGTTGACAACTTTTGGTATTGAGACCTTCTTAGAGCATTTTTTGAGAATGACTGAATCGCCACTTCCAAGAATGTCAGACAAGGGATTGATTGAGCCCATGTCAGAAGATTTTTCAGCTTTTGTATTTAAGATTCAGGCTAATATGAATAAGGCACATCATGACAGAATAGCATTTCTTAGAATATGCTCTGGAAAATTCGATGCTACAAAGGATGTCTATCATGTACAAAGTTCCAAGAAAATGAAGCTTTCAAGACCACAGCAGATTATGGCTCAGGACAGAAAAGTAATTGATGAGGCATATGCAGGAGACGTAATAGGAGTTTTTGATCCGGGATTGTTTTCAATAGGAGATACAATTTGTATGCCGGGCAAAAAATTCACATATGAGGGTATTCCAACATTTGCACCAGAGCATTTTTGTAGACTTGTTGCCCTAGACTCGATGAAGCGTAAACAATTTATGAAGGGAGTAACACAGATAGCACAGGAAGGTGCAATTCAGATATTCCAAGACTATAATCTTGAAATGTCTGAGATTATTGTAGGTGTTGTTGGAACTCTTCAGTTTGATGTTTTAAAATACCGAATGGAAAGTGAATATGGCTGTGAGGTACGATTAGAACCACTGCCATATGGATATATCAGGTGGGTTAAGGATACAAGTATTGATTTGAATAACATAAAATGTCCGTCTGATGCAAAACGTGTAAAGGATATGAAAGGCAATCCGCTTGTTTTATTTACAAATCAATGGTCCATTAAACTTTTGATGGAAAGAAACGAGGGAATTGAATTTACTGAATTTAGTAAAAATTAAATAAATATTTTAAGAAGGGAATAGTTAAATATGGAAAGAAAAAATGTATGGACTACCTATGGAAAAACTCAGATAAGTGAATTAGAAGATTTGAATTCTAATTATATTGATTTTTTGTCTGAATGTAAGACAGAAAGAGAATGTGTATCAGAAACTGTAAAACAGGCTGTTGAAAAAGGATATAAACCGATTGATGATTTTATTAATAAAGGAGAAGCATTAAAGTATGGAGACAAAATTTATGCTGTTTGCATGAATAAGGCAGTAGCCTTATTTAACATCGGAAAAAAATCATTAGAACAGGGCATGAATATTTTAGGCGCTCATATTGATTCTCCAAGAATGGATGTTAAACAGAATCCTTTATATGAAAGCAATGAGTTGGCATATTTGGATACTCATTATTATGGCGGAATAAAAAAATATCAGTGGGTTACCCTTCCACTTGCTATTCATGGTGTTGTTGTAAAAAAAGACGGAACAAAGATAGATATAAATATTGGTGAAAAGGACACTGATCCTGTATTTTGTGTGACAGACCTTTTGATTCATTTAGCATCACAGCAGATGGAAAAAAATGGTGCAAAGGTAGTTGAGGGAGAAAATCTTGATATTCTTGTTGGAAGCATGCCTTTAGAGGACAATGAAAAAGATGCTGTAAAGATGGGAGTTTTGAATATACTTAAAGAAAATTATGGAATGGATGAAGAAGATTTTATGTCAGCAGAATTAGAGGTTGTCCCGGCTGGCAGAGCCAGAGAAATGGGCTTTGACAGAAGTATGATTATATCATACGGACAGGATGACAGAGTATGTGCATATACATCTTTAGCAGCAATGCTTGAAATGGATAAGGTTGAAAAAACAGCGTGTTGTCTGTTAGTTGACAAAGAAGAAATCGGAAGTGTTGGTGCAACTGGAATGCAGTCAAGATTTTTCGAAAATACAGTAGCAGAATTGTTGAATCTTAACGGAGAATATAATGAATTAAAACTTAAGAGATGTCTTACTAATTCAAGAATGTTATCATCTGATGTAAATGCAGCTTATGACCCATTATATTCTGATGTGTTTAAAAATAACAGTTCATCATATTTAGGTCGAGGTGTAGTATTTAATAAGTTTACAGGCGCAAGAGGAAAATCAGGATCAAATGATGCGAATGCTGAATATCTGGCAGTTCTTAGAAATATTATGGATAATAATGATGTTCATTTCCAAATGGCTGAACTTGGAAAAGTAGACGCAGGAGGCGGCGGAACTATTGCTTATATAATGTCACTTTATGGAATGGAGGTGATAGACTGTGGTGTGCCGGTTCTTAATATGCATGCACCCTGGGAAGTAACTAGTAAGGCAGATATATATGAAACATACAAATGCTATAAAAGTTTCTTGAAAAATGCGTAATAGAAACACAAGAAAATATAAAAAATAACAACACATAAATAAAAAAAATGTAAAAAGTGCCTAAAAATATTAGCTAATTTTGGCACTTTTTTGTATTGCGTAAAATTATTTATAATATTACAATACAAATATGTTAACGGTAACATATAATATTAATATAGTTTTTAATAAGTTATCAAAACTAAAGAAGAAAGACGAAAGGAAAATAAATTAATAGAAGATGAATATGATATGGCAACAATAAAGGATGTAGCAAAAGAAACAGGGGTTTCAACAATGACTGTTTCACGTTTTTTTAATGAACCGGATAAGTTGAAGCCTAAAACCTACAAAAAAGTAAAGATGGCAGTTGAAAAATTAGATTATAAGCCTAATGTGATGGCAAAGCTATTGGCAACAAGAAAAACGAATATTATTTGTGTTTATGTTGCTGATGATATTGGAGCACTTCATCCCTTTAATCTTCAGGCAATAGCAGGAATTGCGGAAACACTTGGAGAAAATGGCTATTCAATGATGCTTTGTAGAGATAGTTATGAAAAGCGTAATTGTGACGGAATAATTGCAATGGGACTTGAAAAAAGACAGGAGAAGGAATTGCTTGGTCATTCAAGAGAAAAGGCAACAATAATATTTGGCAATAATAATCTTTCAACCAATTGGATTGATATAGATAATTATAGAGGATTGTTTATGGTAACAGAGCACATGATTAACTGTGGATACAAAACAATTGGTTATATGGGAATTGATAATAAGCAAAGATACAGTGAACAGAGACATAAAGGATATCTTGACTGCATGAAAAAATATGGAATGGAAGTTCCCGATTTGGCAGATATTAAAGTTAATAACCATGAAGTAGATGGATATAATGGAGCACATATTATATTCAAAAACAAAAAAGTTGACGCTGTAGTCTGCGCCAGTGATGTTTTGGCTTTGGGGGTTTCACGATATGCTAATGAGCATAATATTAGTGTTCCGTCACAGCTTGGAATAACCGGATTTGACGGACTTGGATATGAAAAACTAACAACACCTAATATAACAACAGTACATCAGCCTGTATACGAGGCGGGAAAAATTATTGCAGAAAGAATGGTAAAACTACTTAATTCTGAGGAATGTACAGAAACAGGAAAGTTTATTGAACCGGTTTTGCAATTAAATGGAACAACAAAAAACATAGAAAAGGAGAATTGATAATGAGAAGTAAAATTTTAAAGAAAGCATTAAGTATAGCTTTAGTAGGAGCAATTTCAGTAACATCTGTACTTGGATTGACTGGATGTGGAAGCAAAAACGGTAGTGATGATAGCAGCTCGAAGGAATTGTTATTCTGGGCGTATGAGCCACAATCACTTCAAGATAAGAAGAATTACGAAAGTCTTATTTCAGAATTTACAGAAGAAACAGGAATAAAGGTTAAGGTTTCATTTGTTCCAAAGGATAGTTTTAATACTAAATTAAATAGTGCACTTGCAAATAAAAAAGGACCGGACATTTCTTATTTAGACCAGCCGAGAATGGCAGAGTTTGGAAGTGATGGAACATTAGTTGATTTGACTGACAAGATTAAATCATCTAGTGAAATTAATGATGAGAATTTCTTCCAAAGTGCTTATGATACTTGTGTCATTGATAATAAGGCATATGGAATTCCATTGACAATTACAACATCAGTTTTTCTATATAATAAGAAATTAGTTAATGAAAATAATTTGCCAAAAGATTGGAAGAGTATGCTTCAGATAGCTAAGGAAGTGGCAGCAAATCCGACTAAAGCAGCTTTTGATGGAATAGGAACAGGTGGATATGCTTCATGGTATTTTCAGGGATTCTTATCATGTGCAGGTGGTAGTTATACAAACGAGGAACTTACAAAATTAACATTTAATGATGAACATGGTGTAGATGCGTGTCAGTTTTTAGTAGATATGTACAAATACTCACCTGAAGAAATTAGAAATTCAACATCAGCATTTGGTAACGGAAATGTGGCATTTACATTAGGTGGTGGTTCAGATATTGATTCATTAAAAACTAATTTTCCTGATTTAGATTTTGGTGCGATGAAGATTGTCCCACAGGAAGAAGGAGGAACATCATATTCGAATATAGGTGGAGAAAACTTAGTAATTTATAGTTCATCTGAAAAACAGGATGAAGCTTTTAAATTTGCAGAATTTTTGACAAAAGAACAGAATAGTGAAAAAGTATCAGAGTTCACAGGAAACTTTTCATCACTTAAATCATTAGCCAAAACAGATGACCCACTTAAACAGGTTGTTTTGGAACAGTTAGAAACAGCAGTTCCTAGACCACAGATTTCAGGATGGCTTGAAGTAAACGATAATTATCTTGCATCAGCATTAGAAACCATATTAAATGGTGGAGAAATTCAGAAAAATTTAGACGAAGCAGTAAAAACATCGTCTGCAGCATTAAAGTTAAACTAATTAAAGGAGAAAACTGTGAATTGCACACCACTTAAATGCCACCGGCATAGGTGTGCAATCGGCTAATCAATTTCTGCATGAAGTTGATTACAAATACAGGAGGATATATATGGCAGGCAGTGCAGAAAAAGATTTTACTAAAAATAAAACCAGATTATTAAAATCGAAAAAAAGTAGAGAAAACATAACAGGATGGTTATTTGTAATTCCGTTAATAATATATTTTATTGTATTTCAGTTAGCTCCAATGATAATTGCTTTTGTGATATCTCTTAATGAGTGGAATATGAGAACACCAATGAAGTATGTTGGAATTCAAAATTATATACATTTGCTTACAAATTATCAGGGGTTATATGATGACTTTTGGCCATCTCTTTTAGTAACCATAAAGTATATATTGCTAACGGTACCCGCTAGTGTGATTTTGGTATTAATAGTGGCAGCACTTCTTAATTCAAAGGTAAGGGGTGAGGGTATTTTCAAAACAATCTTCTATATTCCATCAGTTACATCAGGTGTAGCAATAGCGGCTATTTGGATGTTTATGCTTGATCCGCAGCATGGAATGATTAACCAGTTGCTTGGAACACACATTTCTTTTTTGGCGACAAAAAGTACTGCTCTTTATACATTGGCTGTGATGGCAATATGGGGTGGTCTTGGATACAACACACTTATAATGTTGTCAGCTATGAAGGGTATTAATGAGTCGTTATATGAAGCGGCTGAAATAGATGGAGCAGGTGCAATAAAAAAATTTATTCATGTAACAGTACCATCAGTCACACCAATAATATTTTTTATATCAATAACAAGTGTAATTGGTGCATTTCAGGCATTTGATCAGATGTATCTGACAACGGGAGGCGGACCTGAAAAATCAACAATGACCTATATGCTTGGCTTGTACAATCAAGCATTTGAATATAACAATATGGGTATTGCCTGTGCAATGTCATACATATTATTTGCAATTATTATGATAATTACATTCATACAGTTTAAAGTACAACCTCAGAATATGGATGCTGGAGAGGGAGGTAAGAAAAAACGTGGCAACAAGAAAAGAAAAAAATAATGAAGCTGGAATAAAAATAAGAAAAAAGAAGTTAAAGCCCAAAAAAGCAGTAAGTAGAGTTTTTCTATATGGCATTCTTATAGTGTTGGCTGTTTCTTTCATACTCCCATTTCTTTGGCTTATAGCATCATCATTTAAGGAAACCGGAAATGCAAAGGGTATGTTAAGCTATGTGAAATTCACTTTGATACCTAGAAATGCTAATGGAGATATATCATTTAAATTTGATAATTTTAAAAATGCACTTGAGTACCTTGATGCAGCAGTATTACTAAAAAATACTTTAATTGTAGCGGTTATAAATACACTAATGAATTCAGTGTTTAATAGTATGGCTGGATATGCTTTTGCCAGAATTAATTTCAAAGGGAAGAATGTTCTTTTCCGAATAATTATATTAGCAATGATGATTCCAGGAACAGTAATGATGATTCCTAACCTTATTATATGTAGAGAGATGGGAATTTATGATTCATTGTGGGCATTAATGTTGCCTTTCGCAATGTCAATATATAATGTATTTTTGATGAGACAGCATTTTTATTCTTTTAGTAGAGAATTAGAAGAGGCCGCAATGATTGATGGAGCCGGAAGACTTCAAACATTTTTTAGAATCGCATTACCTATGGCATCACCTATGCTTATAGTAACAGGTGTTACAACATTTATGTGGAATTATAATAATTTCTTATGGCCATTAGTAGCAACAACGTCGGAAGAGAATAGAACGTTGGCATTAGGACTTGGCTCTTTGATTTCGGCAGGTTCAAGCAATCCTGAGATTTATCCGGTAATGCTAGCAGGTTCAGTAATTTTGTCAGTACCAATGATTGTATTATTCTTTGTTTGTCAAAAATATATAATCGGTGGCATAAGTGACGGAGCTGTAAAAGAATAAGTTATGGAGAGTTATATGAGAGTAAAAAATAAAATTATATCAATTTTGATTATTACTGCTTTTGCAACGACCATGTTATCAGGCTGTGGCAAAAAGACAGCATCTACAGAGGGATATGTTCAGGTATATGAAACAACCGGAACAAAATCAAAATTAATGTCAAGAGAGACAGATTTAACATTTAAGGATATCGATGATTCCTCAGTAAATACAAAAATTATCGTTAATGAAGAAAATGTAAAACAGGAAGTTGAAGGATTTGGAGGAGCGTTAACACATTCATCGGCCTATGTTTTAAAACAAATGAGTGAAGAAGATAGAAAGGATGTCATAGAATCATTATATGGAAAAGATGGTGCTGCATTTAGCATTGTCAGAATACCTATAGCATCTTCCGATTATACAACTTATATTAATGGCGAATTAAAATATTTTACGTATGATGACGTAGCAGACAATGAAACGGATGAAAAGTTAGAGCATTTTAGCATTGAATATGATAAGCAGGAACTAATTCCTATTCTTAAGGAAATACTTGAAGTTAATCCGGATGTAACCATTATTGCGGCACCTTGGTCAGCTCCGGCATGGATGAAAGAATCTAAGGTACTTAACAGAGGTAGTCTTGCGCAGGAACATGAGAAGGATTATGCAAATTATCTTGTGAAATATTTAGAAGAATATAACAAAGAAGGTATTAATATTGATTATATGTCAGTGCAGAATGAACCTATGGTAGATAATTTGGAATATCCTTGTATGTTAATGGATGAGTATCAAATGGCTAGAGTCATAAAAGAGTTAGGAAAGAAGATAGAGGATGCCGGTTTTAGTACAAGAATCTTGGCATATGATCATAACTATGACTCAACTGTATGTACTACGGTAGATGATTATGCGGAAGCAATTTTAGGTGATAAGGATGTTGCAAAATATGTAGAAGGTGTGGCACTTCATGGATATGGTACTTTTGATGGAGCAGAAGAGTTTGCAGAGGGTTTTAAAGTTTATAATGAAAAGTATAATACAAAGACATTCTTAACAGAAATATCAGAGGGTATATGGAGTAGAGATTTTGCATCTAATATTAGCTACAGCTTAGAAAAAATGATATTGACACCTTTTAATTACGGTTCATCATCAGCAGTTTATTGGAATCTTGCTCTATATGATGATGGAACACCGGCAGCATCTACAAATAACTGTCATGGTGTTGTAAATATAACAAAATCAGATTATAGTGTTTCAAAAAGTTCGGCTTATTATGCTATGGCTCATGTTTCTAAATTTATAAGAACAGACCAAGGAAAGGCTAATGTAATTGACTGCGAAAGTGATAATCCGGAAATACTTGCATCATCATTTTTAAGAGCAGACGGACATATTGTAACAGTAGTTACTAACCTTTCTGACAAATATGCAAACAGTGTAAATGTGGAATATGACGAAAAAGAGTTCACATATGAAATTCAGCCACAAAGCGTGGTTACATTTGTTTGGTAGGAGGCAATATGAAAAAAATAAGTAAAAAAATAAAAATATTAATTACAGTTATTGTTGTAGTGGTAATTGCTGCCTGTACTGTAACAGCATTGCTCCTTGCAGGTGTAATTGGTGGCGGCAGAAAGCTTGGAAGTCTTTCAAGTGAAAAATACCAGGTTGTAGGTATTGATTTTGTGTCAATGACGCAGAAGGGGATACATACATATAATTTAAATATTAAAGTTGAAGAAAGATTTGAAAAAAATGACGGTCTAAAGATTTATTTATCTAAGAATGATTCATTTAACGAAGAAAAATCAGAACAGCTTACTTATACAAAGAATGAAGATGGTAGTTTTGAAATAAATGGTATTACATATGAACCTGGAGATTACTTCTTATATGTTGTGGCTGATGGTGAGATTGGAACATATCCTCTTACAATACCGAAGATGTCACCAAAAACATGGATGAATGGTGATATTGTTAATATCGAAATGGAGGTTGATGGAAACACATCATGGAGTTCGTTTATTGATCCGGAAGGAAAAAATGTATATAGAAGTGCAAGTCCAGTATTCGATGATACAGCAAAGGCGTTAGAAGAAAATATAGATATTCTCACATCATCATATACGGACAAGGAAGCAACGAAAACAGAACCATATTATTATTTGGTTTTTAACGGTAAAAACGGAAGATTCAAATACATATCAGCTCCACTTTTTTACAGAGCTACCCAGGATAATGTAACAGTGAAAATGTATGAAAAAGACAGTAAGCCTTATGTGGAAATAAAGGGAAATCTTTATGCAATATCAGAAGATGCTGAAAGAGTAATGGAACTTAGAGCAGGTAATTTTGATGGCGATGATCCGACAACTACATTTATGGTTGAAAATTCGTACAAGGGTGGAGACAAAACAGCATTTAAGTTTGTCATTCCGGTAGAAAAGCTAAAGGCTGCATCAAGTAATTTGTGTATTTTTCTGACAGAAAATGGAACTATGTGCGAGTGGTCAATTAATGTGAAGGGAACTGATTTGACTAAACATTCTCTAAAATCAGGAAATGCAACATATGGACTTACTGATGAAAACGCACTAAAAATTACTAAGATGATAGATGCCTATGAGAGTATAAGTGTAAAACTTGAAAAATCAAATAATAAAGCTGTAATGAAAATAGATGGTATATTAAAGTATG
This sequence comes from uncultured Eubacterium sp., assembly GCA_964461415.1. Lineage (GTDB taxonomy): Bacteria > Bacillota > Clostridia > Lachnospirales > Lachnospiraceae > Eubacterium_G. The sequence goes on along the minus strand of CAYWUE010000016.1, from coordinate 16,153 downwards.
GAAAGGGTGGAGATGATTACCAGTTGGTACTTACAGCTACAGACGGACAGCAGTATGTAGCAGAAAATAAAGTAAAAGATGGTAAAAAGTTTTCTTTTGAGTTTCCATTAAAACAGCTTTATTCACAGGGAATATGGTATGATGTTCAAATTAAATGTATAAATGATATAACATATTATGATATTCCGGCCACAGTAGCAAATATGGAAGATAATGTTATACAAGGTGAAAATAAATACAATTTTGAGGAATATGGTGGATTACTAAAAATTAACTATTCGATAGTTAAAGATTTTAGTGGATTAAAAGCAACTATAGAATCAAAAAATGGCAAGCCGGTACTTAATGTTATAGGAAAAATTAAAAATACAAAGGCAGATAATTTAAGCCTTGCAATAAGAAACGATGGTAAAGTAATTAAGCAGGATAATGAAAGCAAAAAAGACGGAGAATTTAATGCCTCACTTGATTTGTCGCAGATAGAAACAAAAAATGCATGGTATGATATTTTAGTTTATTATAAAGATAATGATGCATATTATGATCTTTCGCTATCTAGTGCTGATATGAATACTAAGGTCAAGATAGGAAAGGATGAATATTCATTTAAGGATTGGGAAAAGCAATTAAAAGTAGAAAGAGCAGATGCACCTGTAGAAATTAACAATCAGAAGGCTTTTATCAAGAAAAAAGGAAATGAAGCGTATCTTATAGTAACGGGAACTGCAACAGAGAATGGGTCCACACTTAAAATGGCATTAAGAAATGGTGAAAACATTGTAACAACTGTTTCTAATAAGGCTAAAGGAAATAAAGTAGAATTTTCAGTTAAATTATCAGTTCTGCCTAAAGCTGATACATGGTATGACATTATTATAGGTCATTCAAAGCTTACAGATACAACCGATGTTTCGATAAAGGCTGCAAATATGGATACAAAGGAAACAGTAAATAAGCATGTGTATAAATTTGCAGATTGGGAAGGACAGTTAAAGGTTTACTACGAAAAAGTACTAGAAGATATTAAGGGTGTAACAGCAGAAATTATTGAAAACAAAAATGAAGCATATCTAATAGTAAAAGGAAAAGTTAACAATGCCGGTAGTAAGTATTTGGCAGTCAGAACAGATGATAAAATAATAAAAGTAAATAATAAGGCAAAAGGCAATAATATCTACTTTAAGTTAAAACTTTCAAAACTAAATAAAGCTGACATATGGTATGATATACTTATTGGAACAAAGGGTTCAGACAAATATGCTGATCTTACAATCTCATCAGCAAATATGGACCAGACAGTTACGGTAAACAAGAAGGTATATTCATTCAAAGAATGGGAAAGAGCACTTAAAATAACCTATTCAAAGGTTGCTGAAGACTTAAAAGATGTTAAGGTAGTTATAGAAAAAAATGGCAACAAACCTGTATTAAAAGTTACAGGAAAGATGAAAAATGCAACTAGTATGTATCTTGGAATTAGAACAGATAATAAGATTAAAAAAGTTACAAACAAGGCAAAAGGTAACAAGTTGCAGTTCACATTTGATTTAACAAAGTTAGATAGTGAAGGTACCTGGTATGATATAATAATTGGAGATAAGAATTTTAAATCATATAAGGATGTTACGGTTTCGTCAGCTGAAATGTCTAGTACAGTAACTTATAAGAAGAAGAATTATAAGTTTGCAGAATATAACAGAGCGTTAAAGATTTATTATAAATCAGAGGCAAAAGGCCTTAAAAAGGGACAGTCAATAAAGACAGTAAAAGCAATGTTGTTGCTAAAGAGTGGAAAGCCGGTATTACGTGTCCAAGGGACAATGAAGGGTATAAATAATAAAGATTTATCTTTAGGAATCAGGACAGGAGATAAGGTACAGAAGGCAGTAAACAAAACTTTAACATCAGGAAGATTTTTGTTTGAGTTTAAGATGACTAATTTAAAAGAATCAGGAACCTGGTATGATATTGTACTTGTTGAAAGTAAATCAGGAGCATATATTGATGTGAAAATTGAGTCAGTTTACAGTAAGGATATTTCAACGTCTTATAAAGATAATGTGTATAGATTTGCAGACTGGGAAGGTGATCTTAAGGTTTATTATACTAATACGGTAGAAGAAGAGGCTGCCAAAGCTGAAATTATGTCAAACTTTAAAAATGTAAAGGCATCTATATCTTCCGAAAATGGAAAACCGATTATGACAGTTACAGCTGATATTGGAACATTAACCAATTCAGATGTTAAGTTAATGCTTAGAACGGGTGACAAGACTATTGAAATAAAGAATAGTTCAAAAACATCAGGAAAATTTAGTGGAGTGGCTGACTTGACAAAATTGACTGAAAAGGGAAGTTGGTATGATGTTTATTGGAAGGTTGAAAGTAAAAATGTGGAACTGGACCTTTCATCAGAACAGGCTAATATGTCATCAACATTTAAATATAATGGATTTAAGTATCAGTTTAAAGAATGGAATTCACAGCTTAAAGTTGAATTCGAATAAAGGAGAAGAGGTTAGGTATGATAAGAGTAATTCAGACAGCAAAAGATGAACAGCAAGTTTGGAAAGAAAAAGAATCACTAGAATTAAGCAATGATTATAATAGTAGAGTTGATAATGTTCGTGTAGACAGTAGCACAGTATTCCAAACCCATTTAGGGTTTGGAGGTGCTTTTACAGAAGCAACAGCATATACATATGCAAATACTACAGAACAAAATAAGAAAGAATTAATAAGAGCATATTTTAATGAAGATGAAGGTCTGGCCTATAATCTTGGAAGAACAACTATTGGTGGTTGCGATTTTGCACTAGAGCCTTATGTTTATATTGAAGATGGAGATAAGGAAACAGATACTTTTAACATGGATAGGGACAACAAATGGATTATTCCTATGATTAAGGAAGCAAAAAAGGAAGCAGCAAATCCGATTAATTTGATGTGTACACCTTGGAGTCCACCGGCATTTATGAAGGAGAATAACGATGTAAATCATGGAGGACATCTTAAGAAAGAATATTATGAATCATGGGCTAAATATATGACAAAATACATTCTTGGAATGAAAAATGCCGGTATAGAAATATCCATGGTAAGTATTCAGAATGAACCAGAGGCAGTACAAACCTGGGCTTCTTGTGAGGTTGATGCAGATGAAGAGGCAGTTTTTGCTGTAGATTACCTTTACAAAGAGTTAGAAAAGGCAGGACTTGGCGACATTAAAATAATTATATGGGATCATAACAAGGACAATATCTATAGAAGGGTAAAAGAAACATTAGCCTATAAAAATGCAAAAGATGTTGTCTGGGGAGTTGCATATCATTGGTATGTAACAGACAAATCAGAAAATCTTACAATGGTTCATGAAGCATATCCTGACAAGCATCTAATTTTTACTGAAGGATGTATAGAGGTAGTTAATACATCAGGTGCAACAAGTTCTAAAGAAGGTATTGGAGCATGGACTCACGGAGAAACATATGGAAGAAATATAATCAATGATTTTAACAATTACAGCGAGGGATGGATTGATTGGAATTTGATATTAAATGAAGAGGGTGGTCCTAACTATGCTGGAAATTTCTGTGAAGCACCGATAACTATCGATAGAAATACAGATAAGGTTTATTATAATATGTCATATTATTACATTGGACATTTTTCAAAATATATTAAACCGGGAGCTAAAAGAATTCTTTGTAGAAATGAATGTTTAGAAGGGATATATACGGTAGCATATTTAAATCCCAATGGACAGATTGTCCTTGTGATTCAAAGTGAATTAGAAGAAAGTCATGAATTGGCATTAGAAATCGACGCTAAGGGTGTAAATGTTAGGATTCCGGCACATTCAATTACAACATATTTAATTGATTAATTGTATAGACAAAGAAAGGTGGTAACAGCTATGAACGAAGTTAAAAAACTTTTTTCTATTGTAGCATTTGTGGCTATGATATTGACGGCTACTGTTTTTACAGGAATCAAATATGCAAATGCAGCAGAATCATACACGAAGCTTGAAATCGAAGATATGCAGTTAAATAAGGCAAGAATAAAGAAAAATTCAGGAGATTCTAATGGTAAGCATGTGGAAGTATATTGGCAGCAAGACCCCTTAGACAAATTTGATAAACTGACAGATATAACATTTGCAAGAACAGTATTAGACGCAGAAAAAGAAGGAGAATATGAACTTCAGATACATTGTAAAAATGATTCGGGATCTTCTTCTATCAACTTAAAACTATATGTCAATGGAATACCATATGACATTACGTTAACAGGTAGTGAATATACAACATTAAAAACAAAAGTAAAAATGAAAAAAGGATATAATGCTGTTGTATTAGCATGGGTAAACTGGGGCTATTTTGATTACATAAGTTATCCTGAAGGGATATCAACAGTAAGTAAAAATACTGAAAATATGTATTATGCATATGAGGCGGCTTTAAATGAAGTACAGCTTGCGCCAACATCAGAATTCCATAATGCAGAGACAACATTATATACAGCACCTATTGAATATAATTCGGGTGATGAGGAATGGCAAGGTTCTGCAACATTTAAGGTAAAGGCTGGTAGCGATATAAAATCTCTTGATTTGGGATATTATGTTACTTCATATAATGGTGGAAAAGCAGAAATTGCAATGTCTGTTAATAATAATAAAGAAATAATAATAGATTTAAGTGGTTCAAAGGTTAATACTGAACTTGTAAAAAGCATTTCTTCAAAAATCTTAGAGGATGCCGGCTTTAAGTCAGGAGCTGAAAATACAATTAAATTTAGAAAAGCCAGTCAAAAAGCGGGAAGTGTTGGTTTATATTATATCAAACTGAAAAAAGAGCAGGTTGAAGAAACAACTGAGGATAAAAAAACAGCAATACGATATGAAGCAGAAAAAGCTTATTTAATATCTGGTGGAAAAATAAAGAATCAGGAAAAAGATAGTGAAAGTTGGTCACAGAAATTATATGTAGGTGATTTTACCGCAGCGTCAATTAGCAGTTCATCAGAAATTGATGAGTATTGCTCTAATGTCGGATTTATACAGTATAAGGTTAAAGCAGAAAAAGCAGGATATTACAAAGTGATATTAGGTTATGCAACAGAGATTGAAAAAATGACTGTATATGTAACGTCCGGATATGAATGGTCAAAGGTAATTCTTCAGTCAACAGGAAGCTGGGATAATGTAGGAGAAGAAGATGCCTATGTATATTTAAATGAAGGTGAGAACTATATATGGGTAACAGGTCCAACAAAAAAAGATGATTGGGCAAATTATGATTACATTGATATAGTTTTTGAAAAGTCGGCAATAATTAATACTAAAAAAACTGTATTATTGTTAGATGATGGTGAAATTGATGAAGTATCTACGGTTGAACAGAAAGATACTAATAGCGATGTTGAAGAAACAACAGATGCAAATGATTCTAATAATCAAGATGATGATCTTGATTTGATTTCACCAAAAACAGGAGTCAGAATTTATGTAATAATGCTAGTTATGGTTGCGTCAGGATTAGTAGCATTACTTACAATAAATAAAAATAAGGAGGAAACAAAATGAAACAAGGAAAAAAGGTTATAGCTTTGGCTACATCTCTTGCATTGATTTTTACAGGTTTTGGTATAAACAGTTTTAATACAAAGGCAGAAGAGAGTAGTAAGACACGTTATGAAATTGAGGATGCACAAAGCTTCGAAAAGGGAGGAGTGTCAGATGATCATAATATAGTTACAAGTGATAACTACTCGGGTGGAAAAGCAATTGGTGGTATGAATGGATGGGCCAATGATGGCAGAGCCTATAGCACAACAAATGTAAATGTAGATGTAGATGGTATGTATAAGATTACAATAGCCTATGCTGCTACAAACGACGGAAATTATCCTACAATTGATGTTAGGGTTAATAATGGAGATTGGATTTCAATCACAGCTCCTGATTCAGAATCATGGGATAAAACAACAACTATTAGTACAAATATCGAATTAATAGCTGGTGAAAATAAAATTGATGTAACAGGCGCATGTTTAGTATGGTATGATGACGGTTCGGGAAGCAAGTCAAATCAGTGGGCTAATGTGGATTATTTTGAATTGGAAAAAATTGATAACGCTTATAAAACAGTAAGATATGAAGCAGAGGATGCAGAAAGCTTTGAAATAGGAGGAGCCACAGATACTCATAGCATAGCTACAAGTGATAATTATTCGGGTGGAAAAGCAGTTGGAGGAATGAATGCCTGGGCAAATGATGGTCAAGCTTATCTAACAAAAAAGGTTAATGTTGAAAAGGCTGGAATATATCAGATTGCAGTAGGATATGCAGGTAGTGAAAATGGAAATGAACCGGAAATTCAGGTCAGAGCTAATGAAGGAGCCTGGAAAGCAGTTAAAGCTCCTGCAACACCAGGATGGGATCAGGTTAAAAAAGTAACATTAGAAATTAATTTAAAAGATGGCGAAAATATAATTGATGTAACAGGAGCATGTCAGGTTTGGTATCAGGAAGGCCAAAATGGTCAGTGGGTTAATATTGATTATTTTGAATTGACATGGATTAAAGATGAAGCTGTAGAAACAACAACTACACAGAAATCAAATAATGAAACAACAACTACACAGAAATCAAATAATGAAACAACAACAAAAGTAAAAATATCTAAGGCAAAAATAAAAGCCGCAAAGAATGTTAAGTCAAAGAAAATTAAACTTACTTTAGTCAGAGTGAAAAAAGCTAAGGGATACGAAATCCAGTATGCAACAAACAGCAAGTTTAAGAAGGCAAAAACAATAAAGACAACAAAGCTGACTTATACTATTAAGAAGCTTAAAAAGAAGAAAACATACTACATAAGAGTAAGAGCTTACAATGGAAAAACAAAGGGTGCTTGGAGTAGTAAGAAAAAAATAAAGGTAACAAGATAATTACATAGAATAATGACAAAAAAAGCATTTGTTACTAGGAGAGCAAATGCTTTTTTGCTACATCAGAATGGGAATGATAATATTTATAATAAAAGAGATTATTATAAAATGTACCAAGCTATAAGGACAAGGATGTGATTATTAAGTGCATAAAATGACGCAACTATATAGAAATGAATTGATTCAGAAAAAGAAAAAAAAGAAAAGAAGACTTATAATATTGTGGATGGTAATATTATTATGTTTAGTTTTGGCTTCATGTAAAAGTGAAGCCAAAATTACCACTAATAATATTAATAAAGGAGAAAAATGGAATATGAAAGAAATATCGGATAAAGATTTTCTTAGGACAGATGGAATTAAAATAGTAAATAAAGAAAATGAAGAAATAATTTGGCGAGGAACAAATGCCGGAGGTTGGTTGTTGCAGGAATTCTGGATGTGTCCAACTAAGGAGACAGAAAATGTGCATTGTCAAAAAACATTAATTGAAAAGCTAGAAGAGAGATTTGGAAAAGAAAAGTCGGAGCAGTTGATTAATATTTATGAAGATAATTTCTGGACAGAAAAAGATTTTGATAATTGTAAAGAAATGGGAATGAATATTATCAGATTGCCATTTACATATATGAATTTAGTTGATGAAAATAATGAACTAAAAAAGAATGCATTTAAACAATTAGATTGGTTTGTAGAAAATGCCGGAAAACGCGGAATGTATGTGATGTTAGATATGCATGGAGCTCAGGGTTCTCAAAGCGGAAGAGACACAACGGGAGATACGACTCAGGGAGCAGCCTTCTTTTACGGAGATGATGCTAAAGAAAATCAGAGAAATTATATAAAACTGTGGGAAAAAATAGCTGAACATTATAAAGGAAATCCTACTGTTGCAGCCTACGATTTGCTGAATGAACCATATTGTGATATGAAAGAGAATACAGGAAAAGTATGCTGGGATATTTATGACAGGGCTTACAAGGCAATTAGAAATATTGACAAGGAACACATTATTGTTATGGAAGCAAAATGGGATCCAATAAATCTTCCAGAACCTAAAACATATGGATGGACTAATATTGTTTATCAGTATCATCAGTATAACTATGGTGATCAACACACACCACAGGCTCAATTCGAAGGAATAGAGTTAAAACTTGATTTGATAGAGTCAGCAGATTATGATGTTCCTTCGTTTATAGGTGAAACATCTTTTTTTGATAATGAAGAATCATGGAAATTATGCTTAAATGAGCTTAACAGAAGAAAAGCTAACTATACTACATGGACTTACAAAGTTACAGGAAGTGGCAATAATTGGGGCATATATAATAGCTTAGGTAGTGAGGTAGATGCAGAAAATGATTCCTTTGAAGAAATAAAGGAAAAATGGAGTAATCAAAGTAATATTGAGGAAAATCAGATTGTAAAACCAATGTTAGAAAAATATTTTACTGGATATTATGAAGAAAACACAGACTAATTAAATGTTTTTGTTTATAAAATAATCATACAAATATAAAGATGAAGTACAATACATTTAATATTAACAATATATTTTAGGGACAACAGTATATAAGGAGTAAATTATGAGTGGATATAAAAAGGTTTTGGCGATAATTTTATCAATTACTATGACAATTGGAATTATTCCGATGTTTTATGTTCTTAGAGCAAGTGCTGAGACTCCAACAAACGAGTTGAAAAGTTCATATCGGTCAGGCAGTGATAATAGGCAGTCGATGATAACAGACAGAGGGTTTATAAAGGCAGATGGGAAAAAATTAAGAACTGCTGAAGGAAAAGAAATAGTTCTTAGAGGAACAAATGCTGGTGGATATCTTTTGCAGGAAATTTGGATGACTTTGACTAAGGAAACGGACAATATAAAATGCCAAAAACACATAATTGAGAAGTTGAAAGAAAGATTTCCGGATAAATATGAAACATTACTAACATTATATGAAGATAAATATTGGACAGAGGCAGATTTCGATAATTGTAGTGAAATGGGAATGAATGTTATAAGACTTCCATTCTGGTATATGAATTTGTTAGATGAGAATTATCAGTTAAGAGACAATGCTTTTGATAGAATTGATTGGTTTGTAGAACAGGCTGGGAAAAGAGGAATATACGTAATTCTTGATATGCATGGGGTTCCCGGCTCACAAAATGGTCAGGATCATTCAGGAGATACAACACAGGGAGTAAGTTTTTTTCAAGGCAGTGAAGCAGAAACAAATCAACAAATTGCCATAGATTTGTGGAAAAAAATTGCAGAACATTATAATAATAATCCAATAGTAGCAGGATACGATTTACTTAATGAACCTTATACATCTGAGAGATTACAGATAACAACTAAGACAGTTTGGGATTATTATGACAAAGCATACAAAGCAATAAGACAAATAGATTCAAATCATTTGATTATAATGGTGGGGACATGGGAACCTGCCAGATTACCTAATCCCAAGGAATACGGTTGGGAAAATATAATGTACGAATACCATTCTTACAATTATGATAGTGAGTTTTCGGCAAATGATCAGTTAGCATCTATTAATAAGAAGCTTTCTAACATTGATAATGCAAATTATAATGTTCCTTCATATATAGGTGAAACATCATTTTTTTCTAATATGGAATCGTGGAGATTGTGCCTTGAAAGACTAAATGATTATGGAATCAGTTGGACTACATGGACATATAAAACGACAAATAAGGGCAGTTCTTGGGGGATATATAATCAAACTACCTCAGAGGCAAATATTGAAATAGATTCCTATGAAGCAATATATCAAAAGTGGTCAAAAGCAGATCAATCTAGCAAAAATGAAGAACTTTATTCTATCTTAAAGGAATATTTTAATGTAGAATCAGACATAGATGAAACAGGAGAGGGGCGATATGAATTTGAAAAGGCAGATAGTTTTCCTAATGGTGGTACTATAAAAAACATAGACACAGGAACAAATAAGTTCTCGAAAAATGCATATGTAGAGGAGATGAATGAAAATAGTTCTTCGTCAATAGATACATCAAAATATGCATTATTTAAAGTTAATGTTAAGCAAAAAGGTTCGTATAGAATAATGGTAGGTTATTCAACAACAACTGATACAAAATTTGGCGTACAAGTTAATAATGAACAATGGAAATACAGAAATGTTTCTTCAACCTATGCATGGGATAGTGTTTGGCAGGCACCGGTAGATGTAAAGCTTAATAAAGGAGAAAACATCATAAAAATTTCAGGTTCAGTTGATAATGATTCTAGTTGGATAATATTAGATTATTTTGATTTGACATATTTAGATGGAAAAAATACAACAACTCCTATATTAACAACTCCTACCCCTACTACTATTATACCTACAACAATTACCACCACTACCACTGCAACAAAAACAAGCAAAGCAAAAGCACCGAAAAGAGTAGTTATAAAAAAAGCGAAAAGGAAAAATAAAAAAATATCGCTTAAATTAAAGAAAATTAAAAAAGTTAGAGGGTATGAAATAAAGGTGGCTACAAATAAAAAATTTAAGAAAAGCAAAAAAATTGTTACAACAAAAATTTCATATACAATAAAAAAAGTCAAATCAAAAAAATATTATATTAAAGCTAGAGCATATAGTTACCATGGTAACAAAAAGATATATGGTAAATGGAGTAAAGTTAAAGTTGTAAAGTAATGCTAAATAATTAAAATTATTGGGATATTACTTAATATATATAAGTTAACAATTTTTACAACAATATAAAAAAAAAATAGGCTGTTAAACAGGTGTGATATGTTTAACAGCCTTAATTATTACTTGAATAAAAATGTTATCTTAATTATCAATATTATTCGGTTTTTGTTTTTGAATTAGCTGAACTTTTAGAGTTATTTGTAGTCTCGCCTTCTGCAGTTGTAGTTTCAGAAAGAGCAGAATGATAAGTACACTTATCAGGCTGTGTGCCTTTTATAAAATATTCAGCTCTTGTTGAAGGACAAACACCTTTTACAGCAATCTTTCCAGAAGAAGTACAAATATTATATTTCTTCACATCCTTACCTAGGTCAAATTTCTTAGCCTTGTACTGTTTTACGTCATCGATTCTATCCATAATCTTAGCCCATAATTTTTCGTGGTAAACCTGATTACCGCTAAGAGAAATATTTTCATCATAGCCGGTCCAGATTGAAGCTGTAAGATATGGAGTGTATCCGCAGAACCATAGGTCATATTCGCTTGATGTTGTACCTGTTTTTCCAGATACCGGCATATTGTTTTTGAGCTTTGCACTTGTACCTGTACCTTCTGTGATAACGCTTGTCATTCCTTCTGTGAGAAGTGCAGCTGTTGAAGCTTTTAAAACAGTATGAGTAGTAGGAGTAGTATTATCAAGCAACACTCTGCCGTTACTGTCCACAACCTGCGAATAGAATACAGGTTTTGTATAAGTCCCCTGATTAGCAATTGTGGCATATGCAGCAGTCATTTCTAAGTTAGTAACACCGTCTGTAATACCACCAAGAGCCAATGCCTGCTGAATATCAGAAGATACTGAACCATCACTTTCGACACGATTGTCAACCAATGTTGTGATACCAAAATTACATAAATAATCATAACCTAGCTGTGGAGTTATATCAGTAAGAGTTTTTACAGCACATATATTCATAGAATCGGCTATTGCCTTTCTTACAGTAACCTTACCGCGATAACCTTTATACCAGTTGTTAACAGCACGACCGTTAGAATAATTAAAAGGTTCATCAACGATGGTTGTAGTTAAGGTATATCCCATAGTGTCAATAGCAGGAGCATAAGCTGACAAAATCTTAAAGGTTGAACCTGGCTGACGTGTTGAGTCAGATGCTCTGTTAAGTGATAAACTAACGTTTTTCTTACCACGACCACCTACAATAGCCTTAACATATCCTGTATACTGATCCATAACTGTGTATGAAACCTGTGGTTGTGGATTGTAGTATAATGTTTCGTATTCGCTATATCCTAGCTCAGTTTTTGTACCCTGTGGGTAATATTTTTCTTTTAAATGTTTCTTGTATGCTTTAACACATTCCTTAGCTTCTGATTTAGAATTAAAAATTAATTTAAAACTAGATTCACCTAAAGAATTTTTATGATAATCTAAAATGTCCTTTTCACTAAAGTTGTCAACTGTTCCATCAGGATTTTGAACTGACCATGCCCAGTTAATGGAATATTTTATGGCATATGGGTAATTGTCATCATTAGATAATTCCTCATCGCAAATCTGTTGAATTTCTGAATCCTGAGTAGTATAAATCTTTAAGCCACCACTGTATACAGCATTGTAAGCCTGAGTATAAGTATATCCTTTTTGTTCCTGAAGATCTGATAGAACCTGCTTTATAACTTCATCCACAAAATATGAATAAACCTGATCATCATTTTTTGTAAGTTTGTTATTAACATTTTTGATTCTTGCATATACGTCATCATTAAGAGCTTCATCATACTGCTCCTGAGTGATGTGTCCGGCCTCTTTCATATTTGTGAGGATTTTTTTTCTTCTTTTTGCATTTTCGTCCGGATTTGTAATCGGATTATATAAGGATGGATTCTGAGTGATAGCAGCTATTACTGCTGCTTCAGAAACAGTGATTTTGTTAACATCCTTATTAAAATATCTAAGTGATGCAGCCTTAACACCAAGTGTATTTGAACCTAAGTTAATGGTATTTAAATAGGTTTCAAGAATTACATCCTTTTTTGTTACTTTTTCAAGCTGCACAGCAAGGTACTGTTCCTGTATTTTTCGCTTAATAGAAGAAGTTAGGGAATCTTCTTCAGTCCAATTGGTAAATACGTTATTTTTTAATACCTGCTGAGTGATGGTACTTGCACCTTCTGATGGATTAAGAGTTGTTACTGCTATAAAAGCGGCACGACCTATACCCTGAATATCGATACCGTTATGTTCATAAAAACGTGCATCTTCGATATCGATAAATGCCCATCTTAAATGTTCCGGTATATCATCCAAATCTGCTTTGATACGGTTAGAGCCGGTTGTTATAAGTTTTGCAATCTGCTTATTATCAGTATCATAAACCGTAGTGGAATATGAAGATGGAACAATAGATATATTTTCTATGGAAGGAGCACTCTTTATAATGCCATGTACTATACCGAGTGCGAAAAATCCGCCGGTTACAATGACAAGACAAATAACATAGAGTGATATTTTAAGGAAAGAAACCAATCCCTTAGAAAAAACCTTCCTCTGTAAAGAAACAAGTTCCTGTTGTTTCTTTATTGTTTCTTTATATTCGAAATTCATTTGAAAACCTCCTATTCCATTAGATTATAACAAAAGGCACTGATTTAATAAAGGGGAAAAATGTCAATATGGATAGGATTCACAAAAAACTCAAAATTTATTGTAAAATGTATCAATACTATGTTATTCTATAAAGGATGCATACTAGGATGAAAGGTAAAAAAGATGGATAAATATTATGTGGTTGCAAAAGGAGGACAGGGAGAAATTACAGAAAAAAAATCCCGTTTTATTGCGACAATATTGCCTGTAGAAACAGAAGAAGAGGCATTAGAATATATTGAAAAACTAAAAAAGAAATATTGGGATGCTAAACACAATTGTTTTGCCTTTGTAATAGGAAAGAATAATGAAATACAAAGATTTAGTGATGATGGAGAGCCACAGGGTACTGCAGGAAAGCCTATACTTGAAATCTTATTAAATGAGAATATTCATAATTGTCTGATTGTTGTGACAAGATATTTTGGTGGAACTTTGCTAGGGACAGGTGGACTAGTGAGAGCATATGGACAGTCTTCTAAGGAGGGGCTTAGAAATTCAGTTATATGTCAGGTGTGTGATGGCATAAAATTTAGCCTTATTGTGGATTATAATTCTATAGGAAAAATTAAATATATTATGGCACAGACAGGCATAAATAATGTTGATGAAGAATATGGAGAAAATGTAAAATTGCATATTGAAATGAAAAAGGATATGTATGATGAATTTTCTAATAAAGTTACTGATGCCACAGGCGGCAAATCACTTTTTATCGACGAAGAAGACGTAGAATATAAGGAAACCATTGAAAAATAATAGAAATGTGGTAAAATGCCTAGTGGTAAAAATTTATAGTTATGTTTAAAGAGTGCATAAATAACAGGCATAAGGATTTTATGACTAAGATGGTTATATAGAATTCTTGAAGTGCATAAGGAAGAAGCACTAGAGATTGGAGATTAAGATGATTAGAGAAGATGTAAGAAATATTGCTATTATCGCACATGTTGACCACGGTAAAACAACATTGGTAGATGAATTGTTAAAGCAAAGCGGTGTTTTTCGTGAGAATCAAGAAGTTGCCGAGAGAGTAATGGATTCTAACGATATTGAAAGAGAAAGAGGTATTACTATTCTTTCAAAAAATACGGCAGTTACTTATAAAAATACAAAAATTAATATTATTGATACACCGGGACATGCCGATTTCGGCGGCGAGGTTGAGCGTGTTCTTAAGATGGTTAACGGTGTGATTTTGGTTGTAGATGCTTTTGAGGGAGCAATGCCACAGACAAGATTTGTTTTGAAAAAAGCATTAGAGCTTAGCCTTCCGGTTATTGTTTGTATTAATAAGATTGACAGACCGGAGGCTAGACCTAGTGAAGTCATAGATGAAGTATTAGAATTGTTTATTGACTTAGACGCTAATGAAGACCAGCTTGAATGTCCATTTGTTTTTGCTTCAGCTAAGCAGGGTTTTGCAAAGCTAGACTTAAATGACGAATCAGACAGTATGCAGCCTTTATTTGAGACAATCATTGATTACATTCCGGCACCGGAAGGTGATGAAACAGCAGATACTCAGGTTTTGATTAGTACAATTGATTATAATGAATATGTTGGACGTATAGGTGTTGGAAAAATTGATAATGGAACTTTGAAGGTTAATCAGGATGTGGTTTTGGTGAACCATCATGAGCCTGATAAGCAGAAGAAGGTTAAAATAAGCAAGCTCTATGAGTTTGAGGGATTAAATAAAGTAGAAGTAAATGAAGCTACAGTTGGAGCTATTGTCGCTATTTCAGGTATTGCAGATATCCGTATAGGAGATACAATTTGTTCTCAAGATAATCCTGTAGCCATTCCGTTCCAAAAAATTTCAGAACCTACTATTTCTATGAATTTTATGGTTAATGATAGTCCGTTAGCCGGTCAGGAAGGAAAGTTTGTTACATCTCGTCATTTGAGAGAAAGACTTTTCAGAGAACTAAATACTGACGTTAGTTTAAGAGTAGAAGAAACAGAAGATATGGATGCATTTAAGGTATCAGGTCGTGGAGAACTTCATCTGTCAGTTCTTATTGAAAACATGAGACGTGAAGGCTACGAATTTGCAGTAAGTAAGGCTGAAGTTATTTATAAGACGGATGAGCGTGGCAAAAAATTGGAGCCAATGGAAATGTGCTATATTGACGTACCAGATGAATTTGCAGGAGCAATTATTGAAAAGTTAAGTAATCGTAAGGGTGAACTTCAGGGTATGGCACCTACACAGGGAGGATATACAAGACTTGAATTTTCTATTCCATCAAGAGGTCTTATTGGCTACAGAGGACAATTTATGACTGATACTAAGGGTAATGGTATCATGAATACAATTTTTGATGATTATGGTCCATTTAAGGGAGAAATCCAGTACAGAAAACAGGGTTCTCTTATAGCTTTTGAAGCAGGAGAAGCCATTACCTATGGTCTTTATAATGCACAGGAGCGTGGAACATTGTTTATCGGACCTGGCGAAAAAGTTTATTCGGGTATGGTTGTAGGTCAGACGGGAAGATTAGAAGATATCGAAATTAATGTTTGTAAAACAAAACATCTTTCAAATACAAGAACATCAAGCTCAGATGAAGCATTAAGACTTGTTCCAAAGAGAGTTTTAAGTCTTGAACAGGCTTTGGAATTTATTGATACAGATGAATTATTAGAAATTACACCTGAAAATCTCAGAATAAGAAAGAAAATTCTTGATCCGACTCTTCGAAAGAGAGCAAATATGAAAAAGAATGGATAATAAAAAGAGATTCTAGAACTTACATAAAGTAAGTTTTAGAATCTTTTTGGTTTAAAACCAATAAAACCCCCTGCTATGCAGGGGTGTTCCCAGTAA
>CAYWUE010000015.1:0-40665 GCA_964461415.1 uncultured Eubacterium sp. | reverse complement strand
CAGCCAGAGTTAATGTTCCTACAGTTTTTGTTTCAGGTGGACCAATGCTTGCAGGTCATATTAATGGACATAAGACCAGTCTTTCGTCAATGTTTGAGGCAGTTGGTGCACATGCAGCCGGCAAGATGTCTCTTGATGAATTAAATGAATTTGAATGTAAGGCTTGTCCTACATGTGGTTCATGTTCAGGAATGTATACAGCTAATTCTATGAATTGTCTGACAGAAGCATTAGGAATGGGACTTAAGGGTAATGGAACTATTCCGGCTGTTTATTCTGATAGATTAAAGATTGCTAAACATGCAGGTATGGCTGTTATGGAATTGTATAGAAAAAATATCAGACCTAGAGATATTATGACAAAGGATGCGATTTTAAATGCATTAACGGTAGATATGGCACTTGGCTGTTCAACTAATAGTATGCTTCATTTGCCTGCTATTGCTCACGAAATCGGATTTGATTTTGATATAGCTTTTGCTAATGACATTAGTGAAAAAACACCTAACCTTTGTCACCTGGCTCCGGCAGGCCCTACATATATGGAAGACCTTAATGAAGCAGGTGGTGTATATGCAGTTATGAATCAGTTAGCAGAAGCAGGACTTCTCAATACAGATTGTATGACTGTTACAGGAAAAACTATTGGAGAGAATATTTCAGGATGTGTTAATAAGAATCCTGAAGTTATCAGACCTTTGGATAATCCTTATAGTACAACAGGTGGTTTGGCAGTTCTTAAAGGAAATCTGGCACCGGATGGCAGTGTTGTAAAACGTTCAGCAGTTGTTCCTGAAATGATGACTCATGAAGGCCCGGCCAGAGTATTTGATTGTGAAGAAGATGCAATCGATGCTATAAAAGGCGGCAAGATTGTAGCAGGAGATGTGGTTGTTATTAGATATGAAGGACCAAAGGGTGGTCCTGGTATGAGAGAAATGCTTAATCCTACATCAGCTATAGCAGGAATGGGACTTGGTTCATCTGTTGCATTGATTACAGATGGACGTTTCTCAGGAGCATCAAGAGGTGCATCTATTGGACATGTTTCACCGGAAGCAGCAGTGGGTGGACCTATTGCATTAGTTGAAGAAGGTGACATTATTAAGATTAATATTCCTGAAATGACACTCAAGCTTGATGTTTCAGATGAGATTTTAGAAGAAAGAAGAAAAAATTGGACTCCAAGAGAACCTAAGGTTACAACAGGTTATCTTGCCAGATATGCTTCAATGGTTACATCAGGTAATAGAGGAGCTATCTTAGAAATAAAATAAAAAGTGAGGTCGAATGTATGGAAATGAATGGTTCACAAATTGTTATAGAATGTTTAAAGGAACAGGGAGTAGATACTGTTTTTGGATATCCTGGAGGAACAATTTTAAATATTTACGATGCACTTTATAAAAATTCAGATGCAATCAATCATATACTTGTTTCTCATGAACAGGGGGCAGCACATGCAGCTGACGGATATGCACGTTCTACAGGAAAGGTTGGCGTGTGCATGGCAACATCAGGACCTGGTGCAACTAACCTAGTTACAGGTATTGCTACAGCATATATGGATTCAGTTCCTTTAGTTGCAATTACAGCTAATGTTGCAAAATCAGGACTTGGTAAGGATTCATTCCAGGAAATAGATATTGTTGGTGCAACAATGCCTATTACAAAACATAATTTTATTGTTAAAGATATAGAAAATCTTGCAGATACATTAAGAAAAGCTTTTCGTATAGCAAAGACAGGAAGACCGGGTCCGGTTCTTGTCGATATTACAAAGGATGTTACAGCTAATACATATAATTATGAAAGAAAAGAGCCTGTTTTGGTTGAACGTATTTCTGAAACAATTAATGATGAAGATATAAATACTGTAGTTGAGATGATTAAGGAAGCAAACAAACCATATATTTTAGTAGGTGGTGGTGCTGTAATTTCAGATGCAGAAGTTGAAGTTAGAGAGCTTGCAGAATTAGTTGATGCTCCGGTTTGTGACACTTTGATGGGAAAGGGTGCCATTGAAGGAACTAATCCTAGATATACAGGTATGATTGGTATGCATGGTACAAAAACTTCTAATTATGGTGTTACGGAATGTGACTTATTAATAGTAGTAGGTGCCAGATTTAGTGATAGAGTAATCGGTAATGCAAGTAAATTTGCAAACAATGCAAAGATTGTACATATTGATGTTGACCCGTCAGAAATTAATAAAAATGTAAAAGCTGATGCTAGTATTATAGGTGATATTAAAGAAGTTTTAATTAGACTTAATTCTAAATTTGAAAAACAGGACAATGCTGAATGGATGAATCATATTTATGAATTAAAAGAAAAATATCCATTAGCGCTTGATAAGAGTAAGCTTACAGGTCCGGCTGTTATTGACAGTGTTTATAATATTACTAATGGTGATGCAATTATAACAACAGATGTAGGACAGCATCAGATGTGGGCTGCACAGTTTTATAAATATAAAGAGCCAAGACAGCTTATAACATCAGGTGGTCTTGGAACTATGGGATATGGTGTTGGTGCTTGTATCGGTTCTAAGATGGGAAATAGGGACAGAGTTTGCATTAATATAGCAGGTGATGGATGTTTTCGTATGAATATGAATGAAATTGCTACAGCAACACGTTATAACATTCCAATTATACAGATTGTTATTAATAATCATGTATTAGGAATGGTTAGACAGTGGCAGACACTTTTCTATGGCAAGAGATATTCTAATACAATGTTAGATGACTGTGTTGATTTTGTTAAGATCTCAGAGGGGATGGGAGCAAAGGCTTACAGAGTTACATCTGTAGATGAGTTCGAAATAGCACTTAAGGAAGCTATGGAACTTAATATACCTTGTGTTATTGAATGTATTGTTGACAGTGATGATAAGGTATTTCCAATGGTTCCAGCAGGAACTGCAATCAGTGAAGTATTTTCAGAAGAGGACTTAGCAGAAAAAGGATATGATTGCTAAAATAGAAAAAAAGTTGTATAGTTTAAAAGATGATTAAAATTAATAAAAATGAAAATGCCTGTTTTGCAGGCATTTTCCTACGATATAAAGGGAGGTAAAAGATGGCTAGAGTTTATAATTTCTCAGCAGGTCCGGCAGTTTTACCGGAAGAAGTTTTAAAAGAAGCAGCAGAAGAAATGCTTGATTATAAGGGATGTGGAATGAGCGTAATGGAAATGAGTCACCGCTCTAAAATGTTCCAGCAGATTATTGATGAAGCTGAGGCAGATTTAAGAGAATTAATGAATATTCCTGATAATTATAAAGTATTATTCTTGCAGGGGGGTGCTTCACAGCAGTTTGCTGCAGTACCAATGAATTTAAAGAAAAATGGAAAAGCTGCATACATTGTTACAGGACAGTGGGCTAAAAAGGCAGCGCAGGAAGCAGAAAAATATTTGGAAGTACAAAGAGTTGCTTCATCAGCAGATAAGACATTCTCATACATACCTGATTGCAGCGATTTAGATATTGATGATGATGTAGATTACGTTTATATATGTGAAAATAATACAATATATGGAACAAAGTTTTCGGAACTTCCTAATACCAAAGGACATACATTAGTAGCAGATGTTTCATCATGTTTCTTATCAGAACCTATTGATGTAGAAAAATATGGTGTAATCTACGGTGGTGTTCAGAAAAATATCGGACCGGCAGGCGTAGTTATTGCTATTATTAGAGAAGATTTGATTCCGGAAGAAGTAGATGACACAGTACCTACAATGCTTGCATGGAAAACACAGGCAGATAATGGCTCAATGTATAATACACCACCATGTTATGGCATTTATATTTGTGGCAAGGTATTTAAGTGGATTAAGAAAATGGGTGGCCTTGATGCAATGAAGAAGCATAATGAAGAAAAAGCTAAGATTCTCTACGATTATCTTGACAGCAGTAAGATGTTCAAAGGAACAGTAGTAGAAAAAGACCGTTCACTTATGAATATACCTTTTGTTACAGGTGATGACGAATTAGATGCAAAATTTGTTGCAGAGTCAAAAGCAGCAGGTTTTGAAAATCTTAAAGGGCATAGAACAGTTGGTGGTATGAGAGCCAGCATTTATAACGCTATGCCAATCGAAGGTGTGAAAGCGTTAGTTGAGTTTATGAAGAAGTTTGAAGAGGAGAATTTATAAAATGATAAAGGTAAATTGCCTTAATCCAATTTCAGAATTAGGAACTGGATTATTTAGTGATAATTATAAAATGACAGATGATTTTGCTGATGCTGATATAGCATTGGTCAGAAGTGCGGCAATGCATGATATGGATTTACCAGATAGCCTTATCGCAGTAGCAAGAGCAGGTGCCGGGGTTAATAATATACCATTAGATAAATGTGCACAGCAAGGTGTTGTAGTATTCAACACACCAGGTGCGAATGCTAATGGCGTAAAGGAACTTGTTCTTTGTGGAATGCTTCTTGCATCAAGAGATATTATTGGTGGTAATAAGTGGGTTGCTGACAATAAAGAAGATGAAAATATTTCTAAGACAATGGAGAAGGCTAAGAAGAATTTTGCCGGAAATGAAATTAAAGGCAAGAAACTTGGAGTAATCGGTCTTGGTGCTATTGGTAGATTAGTTGCTAATGCCGGCGTATCGATGGGAATGGAAGTATACGGTACAGATCCTTTTATCTCAGTTGAAGGTGCATTAAGCCTTAAGAGAGATGTTCATCTTGTAAAGACTAGAGAAGAAATTTTCAAAGAATGTGATTTTATTACAGTACATACACCACTTCTCGATGATACAAGAGAAATGATTAATAAAGAAACAATTGCAATGATGAAGGATGGCGTTATTATCCTTAACTTTGCAAGAGATTTACTTGTATGTGATGATGACATTGCAGAAGCACTTGCATTAGGAAAAGTAAAAAAATATGTAACAGACTTCCCTAATGCAAAGACAGCTAATATGGAAGGAGTAATTGCAACACCTCATCTTGGAGCTTCAACAGAAGAATCAGAAGATAATTGTGCAGTGTTGGCTGTAAAACAGTTAATAGATTTCGTAGAAAATGGAAACATTATAAATTCCGTAAACTATCCTAAGTGTGAGTTAGGAGTTTGTGATAAGGTTGCAAGAATTACAGTTTGTCACAAAAACATTCCTAACATGATTGGACAGCTTACATCAGTTGTAGCTGCTGAAGGACTTAACGTTTCTGATATGGTTGATAAGTCAAAAGGTGATTATGCATATGCGATTATTGACTTAGATCATACAGTAACAGATGCCTTAGTTGAAAAACTTGAAAAAGTTGAAGGTGTTATAAGAGTTAGAGTAATTAAATAAAATTTGAAATATTCAGGTGTGGAAGATTCTGCACCTGATTTTTTTATCCATGTATCTTGTGGATGTTAATATATAAATAATCTTGCAAGAGATTTTCAATCGTGTATAATTGATTTATAAATGTACTTGGAGGTAATTTATGTTTTGGTTAAATGCTGTAGCAACAGAAGAATTGCAAGAAAATGTCGAACAACTTAATGAAAAAGTTAGTAAGCTAAGCGAGGTTACAGATAATATTATTGATGGATTGATTGGCTTTGGATTCGATATTTTGATTGCAATTGGAATTTTTATTTTAGGTCGAATTATTTTAAAGTTGATAAGAAAGTTATTTAATAATGTTTTAGGAAAATCTAATGTGGATGTAGGAGTTGTTCGCTTTATCGACTCAATTATTAAGGCATTAGGATATACAATAATTGTTATAATTATATGTGGACAGATTGGTATTCAGACAACATCATTTATTACTTTACTTGGAACTGCAGGAGTTTCTGTTGGTCTTGCATTGCAGGGGAGTTTGTCAAATTTTGCAGGTGGTGTGCTAATTTTGGTTACAAAACCGTTTGTTGTAGGCGATTATATAAAGATTGATGGGGCGCAGGAAACGGAGGGAACTGTTAAAAAAATTGATATTATTTATACAACCCTTGCTACTGCTGATAATAGAGCTATCAAGATTCCGAATGGTACAGTTGCAAATAGCACATTAATTAATGTCACAAATCAGACTAAGCGTAGAGTAGATGTAATGGTGGGAATTTCTTATGATGACGATATTAAGAAGGCTAAAGAAATTGCTGCGAATGTAATGAATAGCTGCAAGTATATTTTACATAAAGAAAATAATATGGTTGTGGTTAAGGAATTAGCTGAGAGCAGTGTGAATCTAGAGATTCGATTATGGACTAAGACTGAAGATTATTGGAATGCGAAATTTGATATTAATGAAAGAATCAAATATGAATTTGATAAAAATGGAATTTCAATACCCTTTAATCAGTTGGATGTACATGTTCATAATGCAAAGTAGGATATGATTAATTTTCTTTTACAGGTGATTTATGAAGTTAATAATATGTGTGGATATCGATAATGGCATAAGTTTTAACCATAGACGTCAAAGCAGAGATAGAGGGGTTATAGATGATATAGCCAGATATGTTGGTGATGGAAAAGTTTATATAGATAAATATTCAAAAGTTTTGTTTGAGGATGTTAGGCTACAAGTTATAATTGCTACTCTTAGAGAAAAAGAAATGAATATTGTAAATGAAGATTATTACTATTTAGAAAAACCAGAAGATTTTCTTGAGTTTAACATAAATGAAATAGATGAGTTGATTTTATACAGATGGGATAAAAAGTATCCGGCTGATTACAAATTAGATATTGATTTTGAAAAATATAAATTAAAAAATATATTAGAATTCAAAGGAAACTCACATGAAAAGATAACCAGGGAGGTATATGCAAGATATGTGGAATAAGATTAAAAAGTGTAAATGTTTTATAATAGCTATTGTCATAGCAAGTTTGATGGCAGTTACCGGTTGCGCTGACGATAGCCAAAATTCTAATGTATCAAATGAAATTGCAACTACAGAACAAAAATCTAACATTGTTGACAATGAAAAAACAGCAACAAGCAATTATGAAAATGCAGACAGCAAAACTAAAAAAGGTTCAAATTTGTCATATGATATAAAAGAATTTATAGAGAAAAATCAATATGATAAAGATGCATATATAGTAATAGAAGATAATACTCCGTTCTTTACTGATGAAGAAATAACGAATAAATCATATGAATTGTATTCTGATTTAGATTATCTTGGAAGATGTGGTGTTGCAATGGCATGTGTAGGAACTGATATTATGCCTACAGAAGAAAGAGGTGCAATTGGACAGGTCAAGCCAACAGGTTGGCATACAGTAAAATATGATTGTGTTGATGGAAAATATTTATATAATAGATGTCATTTGATTGGTTATCAGCTCACCGGTGAAAATGCGAATGAAAAAAATCTTATAACAGGAACCCGTTATTTGAATGTAGATGGAATGTTACCATTTGAAAATATGGTGGCAGATTATGTTAAAGAAACAAAAAATCATGTTATGTATCGCGTTACCCCATTATATTATGGGAATAATTTGCTTGCAAGTGGAGTGGAAATGGAGGCATATTCTGTAGAAGATGATGGAGATGGTATTTGTTTTCATGTTTATTGTTACAATGTACAACCGGGTGTGGAAATAGATTATACTAATGGTGAAAGCAATTTAGCAGACAGTGTTAATAAATCGAATACAGCAATAAATAATAAAGAAGAAACCACAAAGAAAAGTAATTCAACAAAAAAGAATAACACAAGCATAGCAGATAACGAAAGACAAAATACATCCACAGAATATATACTGAATATGAATACATATAAATTTCATTATTCAACATGCTATAGTGTAAAAAACATAAGTAATTCTAATAAAGGTACATATAAAGGAGATAGACAGGATTTGATAAATCAAGGATATGAACCATGTAAGAATTGCAATCCATAAAAATATTTAAATCGTAAACAAAAATAAGAATAAATCGAAAATAAATCGTAAATAAATTTAAATAAAAATTGATTTTACACAATTATTCCTATATAATTAATTAGTCGATAAAATCAGAAAAAAGCTACTGAAATGCTATTGTTGCTTTATATAGCATGTAGCTTCAATATACAAAATAAAAATCGGAGGAAATAAAAATGGATTCAAACAAAAGACCAGATTCAATGGAACGTATTACAACAGCAGAGTTAGCTGAGAAGTTTATTGATGAACAGGTGGCAGCAGTACGTGAACAGGTGGGAGATAAGAAAGTATTGTTAGCTTTGTCAGGTGGTGTTGACAGCTCAGTAGTGGCTGCACTTCTTATTAAGGCTATTGGAAAGCAGTTAGTTTGTGTACATGTAAATCATGGATTAATGCGTAAAGGTGAAAGTGAGCAGGTTGTAGAAGTATTCCAGAACCAGCTTGATGCTAATCTTATTTATATTGATGCAACAGATAGATTCTTAGATTTATTAGTTGATGTTGAAGAACCTGAAACAAAACGTAAGATTATTGGTGGCGAGTTCGTAAGAGTATTTGAAGAAGAAGCTAGAAAATTAGAAGGAATCTCATTTTTAGCACAGGGTACTATTTATCCTGATATTATCGAAAGTGATGGTGTTAAGGCTCATCATAATGTAGGTGGTTTGCCGGAAGATATGCAGTTTGAAGGTCTTGTAGAACCTGTTAAATTGTTATATAAAGATGAAGTAAGAGTAGTAGGTAAAGTATTAGGACTCCCTTCAGAAATGGTTGACCGTCAGCCATTCCCAGGTCCTGGACTTGGTGTTCGCTGCACAGGTGCTATTACAAGAGACCGTTTACATTCATTGCGTGAATCAGATGCGATTTTACGTGAGGAATTTGATAAAGCAGGATTGACAGAACAGGTATGGCAGTTCTTTACAGTAGTTCCTAATTTTCGCTCAACAGGTGTTCGTGACGGAAAGAGAGTGTTTGACTGGCCGGTAATAATAAGAGCTGTAAATACAGTTGATGCAATGACAGCTACAGTTCCTGAAATAGATTGGAATGTACTCAAAGTTATTACAGATAGAATTTTAGCTGAAGTACCAGGTGTATGTCGTGTATTGTATGATTTAAGCCCTAAGGGACCAGCTACAATTGAGTGGGAATAAAATTAAGTTATAAATATGAAAGCCTCAGACAATATCCGTAATTAGGTATTGCCGGAGGCTTTTTCGTGTAATAAGAAAGTTATTTGAATTTTTTATTTTAAATATTCTTTATAAATTGCAATAACTTTATTCATTGCTTCAGGGCTTGGAGCACCAATAGTTAAACGTTTGTCTACACAAGTCTGAAGACTGATAGCGTCAAAAATATCATCTTCGAATACAGGGCTGATTGCTTTATATTCTTCTAAAGTCATGTCATCAAGAGAAATTCCTTTTTTTTCACAGAAGAGAACAAGTTGACCAACAATTCCGTGAGCATCGCGGAAAGGAACACCATGGTTAACAAGATAATCAGCAGCATCAGTAGCATTTGTGAAACCATGCTTTGTGCTATTTTCCATAATATTTTTATTGAAGGTCATTGTATCAATCATACCTGTAAAGAGAACAATACATCCTTTAACAGTATCAATAGCATCAAAGGTAAGTTCTTTATCTTCCTGCATATCTTTGTTATAGGCTAAAGGAAGTCCCTTCATTGTTGTTAAGATAGAAGTAAGAGCGCCATAAACTCGTCCGGTCTTACCACGAATTAATTCGGCAATATCAGGATTTTTCTTCTGAGGCATAATACTTGAGCCTGTGCTGTAAGAATCATCAATATTTACAAAACGATATTCGTTAGAATTCCAAATGCAGATTTCTTCGCAGAATCTGCTTAGATGCATCATAATAGTAGATAATGCGCTTAAAAATTCAATAACATAATCTCTGTCAGATACTGAATCCATACTATTGAGAGTAGGACCGTCAAAATCAAGTAATTTTGCTGTATATTCTCTGTCAAGTGGATATGTTGTTCCGGCTAAGGCACCTGAGCCTAAAGGACAGTAGTTCATTCTCTTGTAAATATCGTCAAGACGACTTCTGTCACGCTTAAACATCTCAAAATATGCTCCAAAATGATGGGCAAGGGTAATTGGCTGCGCCTTTTGCAAGTGGGTAAATCCCGGCATAAATGTTTCAGTATTTTCTTCCATTACTTTTAAAAGTGATGAGAGAAGTGTTTTTAATAAATTATTGATTTCTACAACTTCATCTCTGGTATAAAGTTTCATGTCAAGCGCAACCTGGTCGTTACGGCTTCTTCCAGTGTGAAGTTTTTTTCCTGCATCACCGATTCTATCGATAAGATTAGCTTCAACGAAGCTATGAATATCTTCGCTTTCTTTGCTAAATTGCAAAATACCTGCATCTATATCATCTTTAATTCCATATAGACCATCAATAATGGCATTCATTTCGTCTTCAGTAATAATTCCCTGTTTGCCTAACATTTTTACGTGGGCTAAACTTCCATGAATATCCTGTGCATAAAATTTTTGGTCAAAAGAAAGAGATTCATTAAAATTGTGTACAAGCTGATTTTCTTCCTTGGTAAATCTACCACCCCATAATTTCATATGTATACCTCACTTTAAAATTTGATTGTTTAATAAGAATAGCGAATAAAAATTGAATATTTTAATAAGTAATTAAAATTAATGAGTTTAATTGTGCTTCGCGACATTCTTTAAAAAGAATATCATTATATTATGTGTTTTTCAAGCGATTTGTATAAATAATGAGTATTTATTTGGAATTATCTTTTAATATACTTGAGAGTAAGTTTTTGGTATACTTAAAAGCGATTAATTATAAAATAACTAATAATTTAAATAAATAAAAGGGAGGAAACATAGCTCTTATACAGACTATTAGAAAAAATATGAAATTTTATTTTGCACCTTTAGAGGGGGTTACAGGTTTTACGTATAGAAATGCTTTTGCTGAACTTTTTGGAGGTATGGACAAGTATTATGCACCTTTCATTTCTCCATCAGTTAATGACAAAATGAAAGGCAAAGAAATAAGAGATTTGTTGCCGGAAAATAACAGGAAGATTAATTTGATTCCACAGATTCTGACAAACAGAGCTGACTATTTTATAAAAGCTGCCAATCAAGTAATGGAATTAGGATACACAGATGAGATTAACATTAATATTGGTTGTCCTTCCGGAACGGTAGTGGCAAAAAATAAGGGCGCAGGATTTCTAAGAGAGCCTGATATGATGGACCGATTTTTTGAGGAAATATTTGATTGGAAGGAGAATATTTTAAAAAAAGATTTGAAAATATCTGTAAAAACCCGAATTGGTGTAAATTATGTGGGTGAATTTGAAGAAATAATGAGAGTTTATAATAGATATCCTATTAGTGAACTTATAGTTCATCCACGAACCAGGGCACAAATGTACAGAGATATTCCGAATATGGATGCCTTTCAATATGCAGTTAATATCAGTAATAATCCTTTATGTTACAATGGAGACATAAATACAGCAGAAGATTACAATAAAATTATGGAGAAGTTTGATTTAGATGCGGTAATGATAGGTCGTGGTCTGATTGCAAATCCTAATCTGGTTAGTGAAATAAAAGGTGGCGAAAAATTAAGTATGGATATGCTAATAAAATACCACAATCGCTTATACCAGGATTTTGAAGCAATAATGAAGGCAGACAAACATCTTTTGTTTAAAATGAAAGAATTTTGGAACTATGTTTCATGGAATTTTGAGGATGAACATAAATGTGCAAAAATTATTAGAAAATGCCAGAATCTTTATAAATATCAGCAAGCAATAGATGAAATATTTGGAACAATGAATTTAAAATAAATGCATCTAAGTTAAAAAAATAAAAGACTTATATATTTAAAAAGACAATAAGTGAAAAACGGACAGAAAAACATTAAAATACCCCTAGTTGTGATTTTGATAATGAGAGGTATCATACTTACTAAATGTAAGGTGAGTACATATCATAAAGTTAACAACTAGGGGTAATATTATATAATGTTTTCTTATTTAGCTAATATCTCAAGTACTTTGTTACTTCTTTCAATAAATGCTGTCATTGAATCAGGGTTAAGTGGAGTATGGCTGATTAATGCAAGGTCATATAACTGCTTACAAATCAAGTCTGTATTTTCTCCTTCAGGATTATCAATGATATATTTTACAAGAACGTTGTTGGCGTTTAATGTAAGTGTTTCGCCTGCACCACCAAACATTGCCGGATCCATGCCAGCCATGCCATACATTTTCATCATATCTTGCATACGACGTGTTTCTTCAGAAACAGTAATCATAGATGAAATTTTTTCATCCTTTAATTTTTGAACCTTGATATCAACATTATCACGATTAAGAGCTTTCTTGAATAATTCAGTAAGTTTATCTTTCATGGAATTAGCGTCATCTTCGTTCAATTCATCAGTGAAAGCATCGCCAAATTCATCGTCAACACGTTTGAATTTAACGCCTTCATTTTTAGCTTCTAACTGAGAAATGAATGGCTGGTCAATCTTTTCTTTAAGAATAACAGCATCAATGCCTTCATCTTTAAACATGTTAAGGTACTGACTTTGCTGAACCGGATCGTCAGTATAGAAAATAGTATTTTCATGTCTTTCCTTGTTTTCTTCTAAGCATTCTGTAAATGTCAAATATTTATTATCAAGGTTTTTGAATAGTACATAGTCAGACATCTTCTCGCAGAATTTTTCATCCTTTAAGCAACCAAATTTTATAAATGGACTAATGTCATCCCAGTATTTTTCATAACTTTCTTTATCTGTCTTACACATTCCGGAAAGCTTATCAGCAACTTTCTTTGTGATGTAATCAGAAATTTTCTTGACAAAACCATCATTCTGAAGAGCAGAACGTGAAACGTTAAGTGGAAGGTCAGGACAATCAATTACACCTTTAAGTAACATAAGGAATTCTGGTATAACTTCTTTGATATTATCAGCAATAAATACTTGATTGTTATAAAGTTTAATTGTACCATCGATAGATTCATATTCCAGATTAATCTTAGGGAAGTAAAGAATACCTTTTAAATTAAATGGATAATCCATATTTAAATGAATCCAGAATAAAGGTTCCTTATAATCCATAAATACCTTGTGGTAGAAGTTCTTATATTCTTCCTCTGTACATTCATTAGGATGTTTAGTCCAAAGTGGTGTAGTATCGCTTATACTTACTAGACGTTTGAGAATTTTAGCTTTATGCTTTTCTGGTGAAATTTCTACAACTTCCTTTGTGCCATCCTCATTTTCTTTTTCTTCAGTTTTGGCATCTTCAACAATATGCTCAATTACAGTGTCCTTTTCAGTGACTTCATCTTCCATAATAGTCTCATATTCAGGCTCAGCTGTAGGGTCGCTTAAGAAGATTTCAACAGGCATGAAAGAACAGTACTTATCAAGAACTTCCTTAGCACGATAAAGATTAGCAAATTCAACACTGTCATCATTTAAGTATAGTGTGATTTTAGTACCGCGTTCAGCCTTATCGCAATCTGACATAGTAAATTCAGTACCATCTTCGCAGTCCCAAAGTACAGCCTTAGCATCTTTCTTATAAGAAAGAGTCTCGATTGTAACTCTGTCAGCAACCATAAATGCTGAGTAAAATCCTAAACCAAAATGTCCAATAATCTGGTCTTCAGATGTCTTATCCTTGTATTGTTCAAGAAAAGCTTCAGCACCGGAAAAAGCTATCTGATTGATGTATTCGTTAACTTCATCCTCTGTCATTCCAAGACCGTTATCAATAAAAGTTAATGTCTTGTCTGTAGGATTAGCTAAAACCTGAACCTTAAATTCTTCACCTTCAGGAATTTCAGCTTCGCCCATCATTTCTAATTTTTTGAGTTTTGTAATGGCATCACATCCGTTAGATACTAATTCTCTAAAGAAAATATCGTGGTCTGAATATAACCATTTTTTAATGATTGGAAAAATATTTTCGCTGTTAATCGAAAGACTTCCTTGTTTTGTTCCCATAATAAAAATCACTCCTTATATAAAAAATTGTAAGTTGCAATTCAACTTGTAACTAAAATATATATTAGACATGAAAAAATTAAATGTCAAGACAAAATTAGCACTCAACAAGTGCGAGTGCTAAAAGTTTACAATTAGTTAACAAATTTAAAAAAATATGTATTTTGATGTAATGTTCTAGTATCTTAGAGTAGTTATAGTTCCTCAATTTCGAAATGTTTGCATAAAAAGCCTTTCATTAGGTTATCCCAATATTTATCTAGGGTTTTGTCCATACTAAAAATCTTTAGAGAGGTTCCGGTAATAGCAGTTATAGCATTATTTTCATAATTGATATGAAGGTATAAACCACCAATACTATCTTCTAAAATGCTGCTGCCACTGTCTGATATAATTTTAGAAAAGCTATTTTGGGGCATAGCAAAGACAAGTTTCATCTTTGTGGGAACCTTCTTGCCTCGAATTATTTCAAAGCAAATATGTTTTAAATTTTTCCAAAAAACAAAATCTTCTGTCATATTATTTAATTCGTCTGAATCATAGAATCCGGAATTAATTCTTCCGCTAATTGAAAAGGAATTAGAAGTGTGAATTTCTCCTTCGCATAGTAGAAATGAATCAAAGGTTTCTTTAACTAAAAGATTCTGCATAAAATTATTAATATCATTTATTTTAATTGAAATCATAAGCTTAATTAAATCTCTTTTCTATATTGATTAGGTGTCATCAAGATTGCTTTTTTAAATGATGATGTGAAATATTCTACAGAACTATAGCCGGATGACAGGGCTATTTCTCTAATAGACATATTAGATGAACTAAGCAGGTTGCAGGCATATTTTAAACGTAGTCTGTTCAAATATTCATGGAATGTGCAATTTGTATGTTTTTTAAATAACATTCCAAGATAATTAGGTGTAAAGGCTAATATATTAGCTAGTTCGTTAAGAGTAATAGGTTCTTGGAAATGTTCGTTTATATACATTGTAGCTTGTTGAATTGGAGAAGGAGTAGCAACTGCTACTGAATTTGATGATTTTCTTAATGCAAATATTAAAATTTCCGAAATTATATTTTTAATATTTATTTGATAAAAAGGCAATTGTTCTTTATTTTCTCTTAGCAATTCTAAAAATTTGTTTTCTAAATATTTAGTTTCTTCCTCATTAAATTCAAAATGAAGGTAATGATATTCTAAATTTTTTGAAATTTCAGAAGGTAAATTTTTTTTATCGAAATGAAGACTATATATGTGAGTTTGGGTTAAGGTTGTCAACTCATGAAAATCTTGTGGTGACATTAAATGTGCACATCCAGATGTGATAGTTGATTTATTACCATTACAAATATGTGAAACATTACCACTTAGAATCAATTCGAATTCAAAATAATCATGCCAATGTAACGGAATATGTCTGCCGGCTTCAATTGGATGATCCCATATACTAAAATTATGTTTGCTTCTGTGAAGAGATTCTTCAGCTTCTAAAACAGGATGCATAACAAATCCTCCTAATCGTTGATTTTCTTCATTATAACGTGAAAAGTTGAAATTTACAAGAGATAGACATTTGGTGTATTATTACAATAATAAAGTAGAACGATAAAAAAATATATAAAATATGCTGAATATGGAGGAATGAATGAGAAGTGTTGGTTTAGATATTGGTACAACAACCATAAGTGCAGTTATTGTTGATTTTAACAAGAAAGAGGTTGAAAAGTCATATACTATTGATAATGACAGTTTTATACATACTGAATATGAATGGGAAAAGATTCAGGATGCAGACAAAATTATAAAAAAGACTGTAAAGCTATTAGAAACAATTTTGAATGAATTTGACAACATTGGATGGATAGGACTGACTGGTCAGATGCATGGAATATTATATGTTGACAAAGAAGGAAAAAATATTAGCCCGTTATATACCTGGCAGGACGGACGTGGTGAAAACATATGTAAAGACATGGCTAAAAGATATGGAGTGAAAGTATCAACAGGATATGGATTAGTTACACATATGTATAATTTGAAAAATAATCTTGTTCCCAAAAATGCAGCAAAAATTTGTACAATTATGGATTATCTGGGAATGGTTCTTACGAGAAGGAAAGAACCTTACATTCATAGTAGCAATGCAGCAAGTCTTGGAATGTTTGATGTTGCAAAGAAATGTTTTATGAAGGAAGAACTAAAGAAGTTAGCGGTTGATATAGATATTTTGCCAAAAGTAACAGATAGCTACGATGTTATTGGAGTGTATAAAGGAATTCCGGTTATGACCGCTATAGGAGACAATCAGGCAAGCTTTTTAGGCTCAGTAAAAAATATGGAAAAATCCATTTTGGTAAATATGGGGACAGGCGGACAGGTTTCGGTTTTATCTGATAAAGTGTGCATAGGTGAGGGCATTGAATGCAGACCATTTAATGAAGGCAAGTATTTGATAGTAGGTTCATCACTTTGTGGCGGAAGAGCTTATGCATTATTACAGAATTTCTTTAAAAGTTACACTGAAGCAGCAGGTGTTAAGGGGATAGACCATTATGCGGTTATGGCTTCTTTACTTGATAATGAAAATATACATAATAAAAAGCTGTGTATAGATACAAGCTTTTCGGGCTCTAGAGCTAATCCTGATAAGCGAGGCAGTATAACAAATATTGATACAAATAATTTTACTCCACAGGCATTTATCAGAGGCGTTTTAGAAGGAATGGCAGATGAACTTTATCAGATGTATTCAGCAGTAGATGAAGAGGTTAAATTAAATAAAAAAATTATTGTTGCATCAGGAAATGGAATTAGAAAAAATGTTCATTTACAAAGAATTATGGAAGCAAAATTTAGAATGAAAATTCAGATGGCACAAAATATGGAAGAAGCAGCAAGTGGCGCAGCAATGACAGGTGTATATCTTGAATTAGAAGAATTATAAAAATAAATCAAGAATTAGAACATGAATATAAATAAGTTGAAAGATTAAATTACAACAAGCTAAACAATATCAATTATTATAATATAAAAGGCTAGTGTGTAAAAAAATCATCACTAGTTATGTATGGATAAAATAGAAAGGAATAAAGATTATTATGGATAAAAGATATCAGATAGATACAAAAGAAAACAAAAAATGGTTGAGAGAACTTTTAGATGAAATTCTTGAATTTGCCAAAGAAGGTCAGGCGCCTGATGGTTCAACATACTATCAGACAGATGAAGGAAAACCTTGGTTAGAAAAAAATAGGGATACATATGAAACCTGCAGAATGGCACATTCATATGCAATTGCTTATGCACTTGGCTATGAGGGGGCAAAAGAAAAGATAGAGAATTCAATAAAAGCATTGAAAACTGTAATGTATGATGAAAAAAATGGTGGCTTTTATGCAGGTCTTACAGCAGATAACAAGCCGATTTCTGGGAAACTTTGCTATACACATGCATTTGTAATTTTGGCAGCAACATCAGCTATGATTGCAGGTGTAAAGGAAGCTAAAGAATTGCTTGATGAAGCCTTAACTGTATATGATAAATATTTTTGGGAAGAAGAGTATGGTTTAGCAGCAGATAATTGGAATACAGAATTTACAGAACTTGACACTTATAGAGGTATTAATGCAAATATGCATTCGGTGGAAGCATTCTTAGCTGTAGCAGATGTGACAGGTCTTGAAAAATATCGCATACGTTCAGGCAGAATGATTGAACATGTACTAGAATGGGCAGAAAATAATAATTGGCGTATACCGGAACATTTTACAGATAAATGGGAACCTGAACTTGAATTAAATAAGGAAAAAAAAGATGATGGATTCAAACCATATGGTGCCACACCGGGGCATGGCCTTGAATGGTCGCGCTTGATTATCCAGTGGGCTATGTCCACATTTAAGGATGATGTGAAAAAAATAGAAAAGTATATTAATTATGCAGAAAAATTATTCTGTAGAGCCATAGAAGATGGCTGGAATTCAGACGGACAAAAAGGTATTGTTTATACAACAGATTGGGAAGGTAATCCTATAGTGCATGACCGTATGCATTGGGCACTTTGTGAAGGCATCAATACGGCGGCAGTTTTGTGGAAATTAACTAAAAAACAGAAATATGCTGACTATTATGAAGAGTTTCTTAAATATGCTGATGAGAAAGTGATAGACCATGTTAATGGTTCTTGGTTTCATCAGTTAGACAGAGAAAATAATGTTATTGGAACTGTATGGCCGGGTAAAAATGACATATATCATGCAGTGCAAGCTACAGTTATTCCTATATATGGAGCAGAACAGTCTATAGTACCTGCTATTATAAATATGAGATAAATCGTTGATTTTCTTAATTATAAAGTGGTTTGTCGGAATTTACAAAAATAATGGTGTAGAATATAATATTTTGTATAAAATAATAATGAGTATAGATATTGCGACAAAAAATAATATATATATTACATAAATTATAAACTAATGCATTAGGAGGAAATTATGAGTACTATTTGCTCATTAAATGGTTCCTGGCAGGGTAGCTACAAATTAAAAGACCAGGAATTAGTTCAATTTGAGGGAAGTGTGCCAGGATGTGCACATACGGATTTGTTGAAAAAAGGATTAATAAAAGATCCTTATTGGGAATACAATTCAAAAGATTGTCAATTTATTGAAGAAGCTGTATTTGAATATAGTAGAGAATTTGAATTTGAAGGTGATGCTAAAGATGTGTTTCTTAGATTCGAATGTTTGGATACATTTTGCGATATATGGCTTAATGAACATCATTTAGGCTTTTGCAATAATATGTTTATACCATGGAAGTTTAATGTGGAAAAAGAACTTAATATTGGAGAAAACATATTATTAATAAGATTTTATCCGCCAAAAGAACAGGTTAAGGATTGTCCGGAGTACGAGGCAAGCTTTACTACAGAGCGAATTAATATTCGAAGAATGCAATGTACATTTGGATGGGATTGGATTGAACGCTTAGTAACAATGGGAATATCCGGCAATGTAGAATTATATAAAGAAGAAAAAACAGAAATTGACCGTATATATGTTGCGACTAATCTTATAGATGATTATGGCGCGGAATTAGATTTACAGATAGATTTTTCAAAAGTAGGAAGTGGAACTAAGATGTACTGGTCAATCATTGATCCACAAGGTAAGTGTATTTGGAAACAGTGCAGAGCGTTGGCGGAAGATGGCGTCAGACAGATGGTATCAATTGAAAATCCACAACTTTGGTGGCCTAATACATACGGCGAACAGCCATTGTATAGATTAAAAGTTGTTATAGTAGATGAGAATGAAAAGAATCTGGGAGAAAAAGAAACTCCATTTGGTATACGTACAATTAGAATATTAGAAATAAAAGACGAAGAAGGCAGCGACAACTGGAATATATCAAAGGATTTACAAAAACATCAGCATATAGCAGAAAATGATTTTAACGAAGAATTTTATGGATTCCAGGTTTTAGTCAATGGCAAAAAAGTATTTTGTCAAGGTGCTAACTGGGTACCTAGTGAACCATTCGTATCAGCATATGATGAAAAGAAAGTTAATGAATTACTGACATTAGCAAAAGAGGCTAATATTACAATGCTTCGTGTATGGGGCGGTGGAATGATAGAGACAGATATGTTTTATGATACGTGTGACAGATTAGGTATTATGGTTATGCAGGATTTCTTGATGGCTTGTGGACAGTATCCTGAAGACAAGCCTGAATTCATAGCAGAACTTAGAAAAGAGGCAGAAGCGGCAACTAAGCGTATAAGCAATCACCCTAGTCTTGCTTGGTGGAATGGTGATAATGAAAATTCTTTTGATGGAAGATTGGA
The DNA here is from genome assembly GCA_964461415.1 of uncultured Eubacterium sp. Classification (GTDB taxonomy): domain Bacteria; phylum Bacillota; class Clostridia; order Lachnospirales; family Lachnospiraceae; genus Eubacterium_G. Next base: position 20,836 of record CAYWUE010000015.1, on the reverse strand, counting down.
TTTAGAAGATTATCGAGGGAGAAAAGCGGCAGGTCTTGGCAGTGAACCAATGATTAGAAGATATGATCCGTATAGAAGATTTATGCCATCTAGTCCATTTGGAGGAACACCTTATAAGTCTATGACTAGTGGGACTAGCCATAGCACAATGCATGTGATGTGGCAGTTTGGCTATTTTAAAAATAGCGATTTAACAGATTATAGAACAATGATGGATTCATTCATGGCAAGATTTAATAGTGAAATTCCAATTTTTGGTGCACCGTCAGATTCCAGTTTAAAGAGATTTTTATCGGAAGAAAAAATGTATGATGATGAATGTTTAGAATTTCATACTAAAAATAATCCGGTAGGACTTTTTAAAGAATTTACTCTATATATGGGACACAAAACATTTGCTGAAAAATTATTAGGTAAGTTCAAAAATGATGAAGATAAATTATTTAAGATGAGAGCACTACAGTATGAATGGGCAAGATATACATTAGAATTGTATCGAAGCCACAGAGAATATACAGGTGGTGCATTGTTTTGGATGTATAATGACTGCTGGCCATCAGACAGCTGGGCTATTGTTGACTATTATACTAATCCTAAGGGTGGATGGTATGCTATGAAAAATTGTTGCAGCAAAGTTATCGGTAGTATTGATATAAGAGATGGTAAGTATGCAGTAATCATTTCAAATGACAGATACGAAAAAGCAAAAGGTACCGCAAAGGTTTCGTTGTGGAATGTACATAGTGATATCGCGGAAAAGACGATAGAATTACAGTTCGATGTCAGTGGAGTATCATCAGAGACAATTTATAATCTTGATTGGGATGTTCAAGACGAAGATTACGTTATCTTACTAGATGTAAAGGCAGAAGGACAGGATAATACATATAGAACAACATACTTTCCTAAGCGTATTGCAGACCTTCACTTAGCAACAGCTAATGGAGAAGGAACTGTAAAGGTTGTAGAACAGGGAGATGATTACATAACAGTTAAAGCATGTAAGTACACTCATATGGTTGACTTAGATGGTGATTATGTATTTGAAGATAATTATTTTACAATGCTTCCGGGCGAAACAAGAACGATTAAGTTTAGAAAAACATTGTTAGCAGACAATTGTGAAATAAAAGTTTATACATTATAGAATATAAAATTATCAGATACAACTCATAAAATATAGCTTATAAAAATACAAGAGATAAAAGAAAAAAATACAAAAGATAAGTTTTTATTAGAAAGAATCAAATATTAATAATAGAACATTAATATAAATATTACAAATTAATGTCGGACTTTAATTGAAAAGAAAGGAGCAAAACATGAGGAAAAGCATTAGTTTATTACTGGCAGGAACAATGTTAGTTAGTCTGATGACAGGATGTACAGGCGGTGAAAAAGTACAAAAGGATACGCAAGAGACTACAACAACAATTGAAAAAACAGTAGTGGCAAAAGAAGGTATGCCTTCATATGAGGATGATATTCATATTGAAATAGGTGCATATGCAGGGCCAAGAGTTCTAAAATATAGAATGTATAATGGAGCTTATGGTGAAAACAAGAATGATCCTAAAGAAGGGTGGAAAGGCTGGCTTACGGAAGAAGCATTCAAAGATTATATGGATTGCGGATTTACGTTTGTAATGCCGGAATATGATGGATTATATGATGTAAAAACTGATGAAAGTAACAAAACAAGAGAAAGAGCGTATAGCTTCGAGGATAGCGATTTATATCAGTATATGGAATTAGCCGAAAAGGTTAATCTTCCGGTTGTTATAGGCGCTGATTTTCTCACATCGATAACAAGCTCGGCTAATTATGTGCTGACAGATGATATAAAAACATATATCAAAGATATGATAACTACACTGTCAGAATACAAATGTTTTAAAGGATTAGCATTCAGAGACGAGCCTGATATAGGATATGCTAATAGTTTTAAATCAGCATATGATTATATGAAATCAATAAAACCTGACGCCATGCAGTTTACATCATTTTTGCCGATACACACACCTGATCCTACAAGATTTACGAAGAATTATGATGGGGATATAGAAAAGGCATATTTAGAATATGTAAATGCATTTTCAGATGCTGTAGATGGATTTGTCTATGACAGCTATCCGTTGGTAGTAGACGGAACAACTAATGAGACAAAAGTAGATGACCCTTGGTTCCAAAACCTTGAACTGATAGCAAAGAATGCTTCTGAAAAAGGATATCAGGCAGGAATAACAATTCAGTCATGTGCCTACGGTACAGAAGGTGGAGAAAATACAACAGAGCATAGAAGGGCAATTGAAACAAAAGCTGATGCAGCATACCAGGTATATACAGCACTTGCATATGGAATGAAAAATATTACATGGTTTACATATTGGCAGCATTGGATGGGCTCAGAAAATGAAGTATTTTATTCTGCTATGGTTAATTATCCCGAAACAGCAGATGGTGAGGGAGTAAAAACACCTGCTTATTATGCAGTACAAGAAATAAATAAAGAAATTCAAAAGTTTGACCATGTATTTTTGAAATACGACTGGTTAGGAACAATGGCAGTTACAGGAGAAGGAAAAGAATTTTCAACACCAATGACATATGTTGGAGATTATAATTCACCACGAATTAAAAGTGTAAAATCAGAAGATGAAGCTATTATCGGTTGTATGCAGGATAAAGATGGATATGATGGATTTATGATTGTAAATACAATAGATCCAGGACTTAACAAATCAAATAGTGTAACAGTTACTTTTGAAAAAGCAACAAAAGCTATTTTATATGTAAAAGGTGAAGAAAAACTTGTTGATTTAGAAGATGGAACATATACATTTGATTTGGAAGCTGGAGAAGGAGTATTTGCTATTCCGGTGGTAGAGTAGGAGAGAAAAAATGAAAATTAAAATGCAAAAGAATAAATACAAAAATTCGTTTGATGACAAAAGATGTATCGTTATATTACTTCTTCCGGCTTTGATTCATTTGGTTGTATTCTGGTTAGGAGTTCAGCTTGAAACCATAAAAATGGCATTTACCAATATTAATACAGGAGAACTTTTTCTTGGAAACTTCAAATGGGCACTGTCACAGTTGTTTGCAGGAGGAAGTACAAATGATATCAATTTAGCATTTAGAAATACAATGGGTTTCTTTATTATGCAGCTAGCAATAGTACCTATAAGTGTATTTTTTGCATATTTGATATATAGAAGAAGCTTTGGATATTCGTTTATGAGAATTGCATTATATCTTCCAGGAGCTGTGAGCGGTATTATGATGGGACTCTTGTATCAGAAATTAATGGCATCAGATGGACCGCTAATGCAGGCTATTCAGCATTTATCAGGAAGTGAAACACCGATTATGTTGGTGGCGGAACATGGTGTTTTATACATAATGATTTTTGATATTTTGATAGGTGTAGGCGGAAATCTGGTTATTTGGTTAGGATGTATGAGTCGTATTCCATATGATTTGATTGAATATGGTAAGTTAGAAGGAATAGGACCACTTAAAGAATTTAAAACAGTTATCTTACCGCTTATTTGGCCAACATTTACAACAATGTTGATTTTGCAGATTATGGGAATATTTGGAGCTAGTGGTTCTGTACAGATACTTACAGATGGTCAGCATGGAACGTATACATTAGCATATTGGATGTATCGTATAGTAAAAGAAGGCACAACAGAGCAGTACAATCTTGTGGCGGCATTAGGACTTATATTTACAGTGCTAAGTATACCGCTAGTAATAGTAGGAAGAAAACTTCTTGATCGTTGGGGAGAGGAGGTTCAGTACTAATGCTTAGAGCTAGAAAAGTAAATAAAGAAAACAAAGAAAAATATAGTATGAAGAGCCGAATCGGTGAAATGAAGAGAAATGGTATTATTATGAACATTTTCGGATTTATACCAATGGTTTGGAGTATAGCATTAATTTTTATAGTTTTTTGGGGAATCAATGTGTCATTAGCTGATCCTAATTGGTATCTTGATAATGCAAATACATTTATTACAAAAGTTTTTTCGCCGGGAAACTTTGTTGAGGCTATTTCAAAATTAAAAATGCAGGTAAGTGACCCTAACGGAGTTATCAGATATGCTAACTACTTAGAAATGGCATGGAACTCATTGTGGTATTCCTTTGGTGGAATGTTCATGAAAATGGTTTCTACGGTATGTTTTGCATATATTATGGCAAGATATGAATTTAGAGGAAGAAAGTTTTTGTATATTGTAGTTGTTGCACAGATGATGCTTCCGGTATATGGACAGACATCAGCTAACTATATGCTCTTAAGCAAATTAAGACTTGTAGATACACCGCTATTCCTTTTAGCATTAGGTGCAGGACATGGAATGCACTTTATGATTACATATTCATATTTTAGAAACCTTTCGCAGGAATATGTAGATGCTGCAAAGATAGACGGAGCTAGTGCATTACAGGTATTTGGAAGAGTTATGGTTCCATTGGCAAAACCAATAATTTCAGCATTATCGGTAATGAATTTTATTGCGTATTGGAATGATTATTCTAACTGTATAATTTATTTAAAATCATACCCAACGCTTTCAGGAGCTTTGTATAATCTACAGTCTCAAGCGTTTTATTTAGGACTACAGACACCAACATATTTTGCAGGAATATTTATTTCGATTATACCTGCAGCAGCATTATTCCTTATATTTAACAAACAGATTATGGAAAATGTTTCTATGGGTGGTCTGAAAGGCTAGAAATGTATATAAAAGGTTACTAAAGAGTATGATTTAGCAACCTTCCCAAAATGAGGAAACTTATAATAAATTAATTATTATTTTAGGAGGAAAACATGAGAAAAGGATATTTAAAGAAAGTAGTTGCTCTAGGATGTTCGGTGGTAATGGCTGCAACTATGTGTACAGGATGTTTTACTACAAAAAAAGTAGTTAAAAAAGGTGGTTCAGGTAGTGAAACATTAAATATTATGATTTTTGCTAAGGGATATGGTTCTGAGTGGCTTACAGCATTAACAGATGCATTTAAGGAAAAATATAATTGTGAAGTAAAAATTCAGCTTGTTTCATCTGATGAAACATTAAAATCAGATATAAAAAATTCGGAATATAGCGACACTGATTTATATTTTACAGTTAACGACCTAGGTGGACATGCTTTTATGACAGAAACTGAGCGTGCATATGAAAACGGACAGGCACTTAGAGATTTGACAGAGGTAATGAATACAACAATTCCAGGCGAAGATGTAACAATTGCTGATAAAATGAATCAGTCACTTAGACAGGCATATAGAGTTGACGGACGAGATACAGACAATACAACAGATGATACATACTATTTTATGCCATACGTAGCTAGTGGTATGGGATTGTATTATAACGAAACAGTTATTGATAATGCGTTAGGAAAAGGCAATTGGGAATTACCAAATACATCTGAAGAGTTAGAAGCACTTTGTAAAAAACTTGCAGATAAAGGATGTTCAATTTTGATTCCGGGTGCACTTGACCAGTGGACAGCTTCAGTATGGACACCATGGTGGGCACAGTATACAGGAATTGATAATTTCCATAAATTCTATGAAGGAATCGGATACAATTCGGCAACAGATAAAGAAGAAGAAAATTCAGAAAAGATTTTTAATCAAACAGGAAGACTTGCTGCTTTAGAGGCATCATATGATATTTTAAATAATAAAACAGGTTATGCTATTAAGAACTCAATTGAAATTAATACAAACAACTTAAATGAATATCAGACAAGATTTACTCTTTCAAAGAATAAATACGCATTCTATCCATGTGGTGACTGGTTAATGCAGGAATTGAAGAACAATAGCACAATTGAATCTGATTCAGTTATAAAAATGATGAAAACACCTGTTATCAGTTCAATCATTGATAGTACTGATGAATATACAAAAGAAAACAAGAAGAATCTTCCTAACATCAAATCTGATAAAGTATTATCACAGGTTATTGATTATGTAGATGGAAATGGAGAACTTCCAAGTGGAGTAACTGATGAAGAAGTAGAATATATAAGACAGGCAAGAAATATGGTCGGTGGAAAATTCATGGAACATTTTGTATATGCTCCAGTATTTTCAGATGCAAAAGAATTAGCAGATAACTTCTTATTATTTATGGCATCAGATGAAGGAATAAAAATATTTAAAGAAAACTGTGCGGGTGGATTTTCACCATTCAAATATGATAATTATGAGAACTTAACAGAAACAGAACAGTCAGTTTATGAAGCAACAAAAGATGCAATCTTTGTAAGTGACTTTAAGTATGATGAATTATTCAGTAGAGCAGGTGTAAGAGGTGCTACAGCAGGAACATCTGATTCGATTGATGGTTTGCTTTCAAAACCAAAGGGAATGACAGGACAGGAAATTTTTGACCAAATGAAAAAGACATATTCAGGTAATGCATGGAAGGGATTCCTTCAGAAGTTATCATATATGACCGAATAAACTTAGTTTAAAAAGATAGACATAAATACACAAAGGAGGTGCAATTTATGCTAAAAAGAATAACTGCAATGCTTTTGGCTGTTGCTTTAATGGCTAGTGTGATAGTTGTTCCAACAAAGGCGGATGATGTTACATATACAGATGCTAAAATTCAATCTATATATTATAAAGGTCAATGGTATGAACCACAAATAGATGGTGATAATTGGAGATTGTATTTAAAACCGGAAGGTTCACTTCCGGGAGCAAGCTGGGATAGTTACAATTTTTTTGCGACTAATGGTACAGATGATTTTGAGGTGACAGCATACAAGGATAGTGATGATGGAACAGAAAAAATCATGATTTATATTCCAAAAGATTATATTGATGAATGGAGCACAACTACATTTACAATAAAATCAGGAAAATATCAGTCATTTAAAGATGGTGTCGGATTATCAACAGGTATCAATTTGAAAGAAGATTTTAACATTCATATAAATGCAGGAAGTTGGAGTACAGATGTATCAAAAGTAACTCCTGCTGTAGGTCAAAATGTAAAATTATCACTTAACATTAATCCGGGAAATGATCAGGTTAATGGTAAAGGTGGAGACATTAACGGATTTTATTTATATGGTGATATAGAGGATGAACTTACAACAAGTTGGGAAGATACATTGTCACCACTGACATCAATAGTAGATGCTTCAGAAAATCATCATGGTGGTATTTATGAAGGAACTTCTATAGGAACTAATTTAATAATAAAAAAATACGAATCGAAAAAATATTATATACAGGTAAGTGGTGGAGCAAAAACTGATGTTGAGTATACTCTGAAGGGATTGTTTAAAGATAAAAATGGAGTCGTAACAGCATTCGAAACATTTACAGTATCTTGGAATGGTACGAAATGGGTAGAAAAAACATCAGCAGAAGATGATAATTCTGAATTAACAACATATTCAGGAAAATTAACATTAGAAGGAATACATAACTTTTTTGCTCAAAATAATAATAAAAATACAGACATTTATCTCCTAGGTACTGATGAATACCTTCCGAATGAAGGAGAAGAATGGGAACAACCATCTCGTATCTTTACAGCAGCTGATGATGAAAGTGGTGTATATGTTGATGATGTAAAAGTTGAAGCAGCAGATATCAAAAAATTCACAGGTGGCAAAGCTGACATCCCAAATATGTGGTATATAGGTGGAATTTCTGCTAATAAAGATTCAGTACTTACTGTAAAAGGTACATTTAAAAGCAGTGATAACAAAGCAAAGGTTACATTGGAAGAATCTAAATTTACATGGGACGGAACTGCATGGGTAACTTATGTTGCTCCTGTTCTTCCAGAAGAAGTGAAAAACTATACCGGAAAATTAGATTTAGAAGGAGCAGGTTGGTTTAATACTAAGAATAAAGACAAGACATATGTTTATGTACATAGCTCTGATACCTACTTGGCTAACGAGGGAGAAGAATGGAATCAGTCATCTCGTATCTTTACAGCAGCTGATGATGAAAGTGGTATATATATAGATAATAAAAGAGTTGTATCAGTAGATTTTAAAAAATTTGCAGGTGGTAAGGCAGATATACCAAACATGTGGTATATAGGTGGTATTTATGCTAAAGAAGGCTCTATACTTACTGTAAAAGGAAGTTTTATTTCAAGTGATGAAAAAGCAAAAGTTATAATAACTGAATCTAAATTTATTTGGACAGGAACAGAGTGGCAGGACTATGTTGGCGCCATTGTACCAAATGAAACAAATAAAAAATTGAGTATTGATTCAGAAACAGTTAATGGCGGAAATCAAAATGGAATATACCTAAATACAAATGACGGATTTGAAGTAGATACTACTTGGGAAACACGTATTACTGCTTCATCACAGCAAGGAAGTGGTGTTTATCTTAACGGAAAAAAGGTAGATGTAAATCTTGCTAAGTATGAAAAGGGAAAACTATATCTTGCATTAGTTGATGCAGGTATCGCTGCAAAAGACAAAGATGAAATAGTTATAAAAGGTATATTTACATCTAAGGGATATAATGTATCATATGATGAAGCGAAATTTTATTATAATGGTCAAGTATGGAATACAAAATATACAGCTCCGGTTGAAGTAAAATATACAGATATTACACTTGATAAGATGTTAGATGCGACAGGTTATAGAGAAGCAAATGACCGTTGGGATATATACATTAGCACAAAAGGAAATCTTCCGGGAGTTGGTGATAAGATTTATTTTGAAAATGTTAAGGTTATCGTAAATGGAAAGGAACATTTATGCGTAGCATATCATGCAGCACATGAAGATTCATTCTTTATAATGTTAGATAAATCTATTCTTTCGGGTAATATAACTAAGAATACAAAAATAGTTATTAAAGCAGGAAAGTATAAATCAAGTGATGTTTCAAAAGGAATTAATATTAAGAAAGACTATACAATATATGCAAATAAATATGGTATTTCAGATAAGAAATTTTTAGAAGAAGCAAAACCGGAAAAGAAAAACATAAAATTATCAATTGACAGAGAAGTATTATATGGTGGTGACGGTAATGGTATTTTCCTTTTATCAGATGATAATTTTAAAGTAGATGAAACATGGCAGACATCAATTAGAGCTATAACATATGATAAAAATTCAGGTGTCTTTGTCAATGGCAAAAAGATTGAGGCTGTATTAAAGAAGTTCCAGGACGGAAAAATATATATAGGATTAGCAGATGGTGGTGTTATTGCTAAGGATGGAGATAAGGTTGAAATAAAGGGAACATTTATCTGTGGCGAAACAGCAATGCATTTTGGACATTATACATTCTATTACAATGGAAAAACTTGGAATACAAAATATTTCAAACAAAAAGTCTCAAAAGTAAAACTTTCGGGTATATCAATTAATGAGGTATCATCTTTTGATGATGTAAATAAAAGATGGAATGTCTATGTTAATCTGAAAGGAAAAATCCCAGGACAGATTGATATAACATCATTTAGTGGTATCAAAATTTATATTAATGGTAAACAGATAGAAGGAAATACAGTTTATCATTCATATCAGGATACAATGTATTTTCCAATTGTTGAAAAAGACTTGCCGGAAGATGCAAAAAATGGAACAAAAATCACAATCAAGGTTAGTTCAGCTACAAGTTCAGACCGATTGAGTGAGATTACATGGACTAAAGATTTTGATTTTTATGTATTTGCCGGAAGTCTGACAGAAGTAAAGCCTACAACAAATACGAATTGGCTTGATGTATCTGATATAAGTCTTTTTAAGACATGTCCATATCATGAAGATTGGGGAGCATGGCAGGTATTAATTGCTGTAAAAGAAACATTCAAAACAGAAAATGCTACATTTTTCTATCAGTTGCCAATTTATATTAATGGCAAAGAATATCTTGTCAGAGCAACACAGAGTGGTACAAATTTAGCTTTTGATGTAAGAAAAGAATGGCTTGATCCTGATTCTAATGGAGCTGTTTTAACAATTAAAAAAGGAGCTAGTGCATTAGCAAATGCAGGAAAAAACGGCATAAGAATTAATGATGAATTGTCTATATACTTGTATAATCAGTCATGGACAAATAAGAAATATACATCAACTTCAAATGTTGATTGTAATCTTATAGGAGTACAGGATAGTACATATGTACAAAATCCGGATGGCAGTGGATATACTAATGTATATTTATGGTCAGATACAAAAATGCCGGGAGATGCCTGGTTTGAGGCATATCTTATCCCTATAACATATAATGGAAAAGAAATGACAGTTCAAATGGAACGTGTTGTAAGTACATTTAACAGATTAATGTATGTTGGAATAACAGGAACACCAAAAGAGGGAGACATAGTTACATTTAAGGCTGGAACTAAGGCAGTAGCCGGTGGAGTAGGATTTACAATCAAAAATGATTTTTCAATAATATATTCTAATGGCCTATGGTCAGAATATGTGAAATCAGATGTGACAAAGCCAGAAGCAGAGAAAAGTCTTTGGGATGTTGCGAGATTTGATAGTGAATTTATTCCATTTACAACTAATGGTATTGTAACATTTACAAATACAGACAAATATAATGTTATAAAATCCATAGAACCAATGAAAGATTATACAATCAAATTCAAGGCAAGAAAGTTAGAAGATAATGCTGAAACAATGCCAAACTTCTCCTTGATGCTTAGAGCTAACAAGATAGATGATGACACAGCAATTTCAACAGATGCATTATCTGGATATATCATTTCATTCCAGTATAACCAGTTAAGCTTATTTAAGGGAAGTGAAAACTGGGCATTGACAGATACATATAGATTGTCATATGAGCCATTAGAAGAAAATGAAAAATTCTTTGAGTTTGGTGAAGAATATGAATATGAAGTATCTGTATATAATGTGACAGATGATTGTGTATGCATAACATTTTCTATCAATGGTGTGGAACAGATAAGATATTATGACCATGCTACGGGAGAAAAAAATGATCCGGTAACACAGGCAGGTGATTTTAGAATATATGCAGAATGTGCAACATCAATAGAAGCAAGCACTGTAAAATCTAAAGAGATAATTATTTCTACAGATACAACTGAAACAGAAAAAGGTGTATATGTAGCTGCAAGTTATCCTTATGTTGATGAAGATACAGAGATTTCAGTAGACAGTGATGGAGCTTTTGTAGAGGACGGTATATTTAAAGCAACAAAACCGGGTACATACGTAATTTCAGGAACTTATAAAGGAAAAACGGTAGAATCTAAAACAATTAACGTAACACAGGCAGAAAAGAAAGAAGAAAAAGTAGAAGAAGAGACTTATGAAGAAATTGTTGTTATCGATTGGACAGCAATTATAGCTGTAGCTGTAGTAGCAGTTATTGTTTTGGCAGGTGGAATTGTAATTTTGGTAATAGTAGTAAAAAAACGCAAAAGAACAAAAACCGAGGTAAAATAAGATTATGAAATTAAAAAAACAAATAAAAAAAATTTTAGTACTAATATTAGTACTAAATCTATTAGCAGGTATGTTACACATACCTGCTAATAGAAGTATTGTTTATGCTGATACAGAAATTACATCAATAAGCATTGAAGGATTAAGTTTGGAACATGATTACCATTGGCCAAAAAAGAATGGATATTGGTCAATATGGCAGATATATCTTGATACAGATGTAGATTTGCCAGAGGGAAAAGAATTTCAGGTTAAACTTAGAGATAAAACGACAGAATGTAATGTGGAATTTAGAAGAAGCAGCAGTGAAAAAGTTGCCTATATGAAGATAGAAAATACTTTTTTGCCTGAAAATGCAACAAAAACATTTACTATTATGGCGGGAGAATATACATCTACAGATGGAACAAGTAAAATAAAGATAAAAAATGATTATTCTATTCATGTAGAAGGTGGAGTTTGGACACCGGTTGGAACAACAGATAATTTGACTGTAGAAAAATATATGAATTTAGAATTAGGAACAGCGTGGGATAATGCAACCGTATGTGATGGAAGTAATATATACTTACATACTGACATAGATGATGGTATTGATATTTCTGATAACTGGTCTAATCGTTTAGAACCGGTTAACACAGATGTTGAAAATGGTATTTTTTATGAGAGTGCAGCATGGTTTGCTGACACTTCTGATGGAATAGCTAACAATCGAAATTCGAGTTATAAGACTGCTGTAAGACTGATTAAATTCGCATATACAGAGGGCAGAGGATATTCATATGCAATTTGTTTTGGCGATTACGGTATTGTTCCAACTGAAAATGACCTTCTTAGAGTCGGAGGGAACTGGAAAGATCCATCAACAGGAAAGATATATAAATATGCGCCTATGACATTTAGATATACAGGCAGCACGTGGGAAGATGTTACAGACACAGCAGTTGACAGCTATGCGGGTAGACTTACAAAAAAAGGTTCTGCATATGACAAAGACTGGTTTCCGGCAGAAAATGTAGTTAGTTCAAATTTATATTTAAAAGGAACAGACGCTTTAGGAGAACAAATAAAATCGGATTCATGGGATAGCACATGGTTGTTTGACTTAGAAAATAGCACAGGTACAGTAAAAATTGATGGTATAACTGTTAAAGATTTAGAATTTAGAAAATATAATGGTTATGAAAATTTTTATTACATAAATCGTCTAACTAACATAAATAAAGATAGTATCGTTACAATTGAAGGTGAATTTGAATTTCCTGGTGGTACAGTTACATTTGAAAAGTCACAGATTAAATGGGATGGTTTAAAATGGGTAGATGTTATTCCTTATAGCGGAAATCTCCTTGTGACAAATGAATCGGGTGCACAGATTGATTCGACTAATTCTGTAGGAAATCTTTATCTTAAAGGTAGTGATACATATTTATCAGACAGAATATATGAAGAATGGAATAGTAAAGATATTAGACTTGTTGGGGCCGATGATAACAGTGGTATATTCGTTGGAGGAGTAAAAGAATCAGGAGCTACTCTTATAAAGTATAACGCAGGCAATAACTGGTATTATCTTGAATTCGCTGCGGCAGATATTACAAAGAATCTGACTATTAAAGGAACATTTAAAACATTAGATGAAATGGAAGTTTTGAATATTGAAGAATCAACATTTCATTGGAATGGAACAAAATGGGTTAATGGAGAAATAAATGTAAGTTCAGATGTTTCAATAAGTGGTTTTGTCGGATTAAATGATGCATCAGGTTATTGGTACAATCCAACATATGATGCAAATAAAAAAGGTTGGAGAATATATTTAAATACAGAGAATGAATTGCCGGGAAATGATAATGAAGGCTATCAGTTGGAATTGACGAATGGAACTATAACTAAAAATGTCAATTTTATACGTTCAAAATCAAATGAGATATATGGTTATATTCCGGAAGAAATGGTAGATACCAATGCATCACAGACAATAACATTCAAAACGGGAGAATATGAAGCTGAAAAAGATGGAACCAAACTAGGATATAAAATAAATCTTACAGATGAGTTTAAAATTCACATAAATCAATATGGATGGACAACAGAAACAACACCTATTTTCGTAAATTCAGAACATAAGACAGATGCCAGATTAAATGTAAAAGCATCTACATCAGCAGAAGGCTTTTATATTGATGTAAATAAAGAGGATGCAATAACTAATATTAGTTGGAGCGATAATATTACAGTTAAAAAAATAATTGATAATAAGACATTCTATACAGGTGGCATATATAGGAATAATAATAAAACAACTGCTTTTATTAGAAAAGTCGGAGAGAATCAGTATTATGCAATATTATCAGATGTAGGACAGACAGCAGAAACCGGAGATGTGTATACATTAAAAGGAATTTTCTGTGATAAAGATGAAAATGAAGTTGGATTTAGTCCGATAACAGTAAAATGGACTGGTGAGGCCTGGGAACAGGTTTATACAGCTTTATCAGATACAGGAGTCAGAAATGATATTAACAGTGACAGTGAAGCTAATATAAAAGATCTTGTTAGTCTTATGCATTATATGAGTGATAATTTATATCCTGTCTGCTTAGAACAGGCAGATATTGACAGAAATGGTTTGATTGAAAATAAGGACGTTATTCAGTTAAGAAAAATTTTTGCAGGTGCAATATCATATAATGAAGATGGTTCTATTTCAGGCATACCTACCTATAGTGGAAATAAGATATTTAATAGAGCTGCATATAGTTCAGTAAAAATAGGTGTGTGGGACAAAGAAAACGCATGTATGACTTCTTACTATGAAGATAGTAAAGTAGATGAGGATATGCAAAAATATAAAGCCTGTGGACTTAATCTTTTAATTAGTGAGGGTGTTGCAGGACATGTTATTGATTCATCTAAGAATGAAGGTATTAAAAAATACCTTGAAGCAGCTGAAAGAAATGGCTTGGGAGTAATTGTCACAAGTGAAGTGCTTTATGGATTTGCAGTAAATGGTGCAGATAATTATTTTAATTCTCTTAAAGAGAGAGGATTGTACACAAATTATTCCAGTTGGAAAGATGTGATTGATGACAATGTAAAAGAACTTAAAGGATGGTCAGAAAAATCTTTTAAAGGCTTTATGATTGCAGACGAAATAGATACATCAAATGTTCAAAATTATATTGAAGTAGCTAATTATATCTCAAATAAGTACCCTGAATTGATTATACATGCTTCACAAAGACCGGTATCATCAGATTCTTTTTCGAGTGATAATAAGGAAACAGAATATAAAGAATATGTCAAAGCTTTAGTTAACGGAAATGATATGTATACATTTGATTTATATCCGTTAAAGGAGACATACAAAAAAGGCAATATTACAGGAAATATTTCAGATGAAAAAATAGATTATAATTTGATTGATTCATGGTTTGAGAATCATAGGTGGGTTGCAGATGTATGTAAAAACAATAATTATAATTTTAATAAGGGTGTTACAATACAGTCTTGTAAAGAAGTATATTCATCAACAAGCAGCTGGGGAACAACTACAACAACCATCGGCTATGCTCCAACATTTAACGAAGACATAGGCTTTCAGGTATTTACATCTATGGCATATGGAGTAAAAGAAATTAACTTTTTTACATATGACGGACATCATAGTAATACTAATATTTCAGAAAGTATTGCGCAAAATACGGATGTTTATAATGCAGTTAAGACTATAAATGGACAAGTTGACAAATTTTCTAATGTATATCTTTCGTATGACTGGAGAGATACATTTGATATTGCTGATGGTGACTCATATACAGGTGACATATCTTCTACAGATAAAGGAAGACTTAGCGAAGCTAAAGTATCAGGTGCTAGAACGCTTATAGGTCATATGGTAGATGAGGATGGTTTTGATGGCTACATGGTAGCAAATGCTCAGTCACCACGAAGTGATGTAAACACAGCAGCAAATAATGCCACTAAGGTAACTTTGAATTTTAAAGATGCTACTAAGGCAGTTGTTTATGACTTTAAGACAGGTACTAAAGAAGTAAAAGAACTTACTAATGGTGCGTTAGATGTTACTGTTAATGTAGGAGAAGGCACATTTATTATTCCGGTTAAATAAAATTAATGGTTATAAATGTTGAAGGAAATAGACAAAGATACATGAACAGAGGTATTTTGATATGTTGACGAATAAAAAACCAAAATTTTTCGATGATATTGAGATGGATATTACTGCATATATGGGACCTAGACGTGCCGGGAAGCGTAATTTTAATGGTATATATGGCAAAAATCCAAGGGATGATAAGAATGGTTACCCTAGCTTTATAACAGATGAAGTTTTTGAACTTTATAAAAAAGCAGGAATGAATATATTAATGCCTGAAGCTGATGCGTTTTACGGTAAAAACATTACAGAAAAAGGTTATGTCATTGAACATGATTTTGAAAAAAGTGATTTGTTCCAATATATGAAATTAGCAAAAAAACATGACTTAAAGGTTTATCCTGCTGTAGAAGAAATCTTTGGAGATATGACTCACAATCCAGGACCATTTGGAGAAAATGAAAAAGCAATTGTCAGAGATTTTGTAACGACCGTTCAAAAATATTGTCCGGAAAGTTTTGGAGGAATAATGCTGACGGATGAACCAACTTATAAATCGTTAGACAGAGTAAAAAAAATAGTTGAATACCTAAAATCTGATGAAATTGCAAAGATTAAGCCAGATATGAAATTATTTACGGCAATGTTGCCTAGCTATGCTGATTTGAGCATACTTGATAAAGAGTTTGAAAATTATCATGGAAAGACAGAATTCAATGATGACAGAGTAAAAGCATTTACTAATTATATGATTAAGTGTACAGATGCATTAGGCGAATTCGGTTGTGATTATTATTGTCTTAACAGACAAGGCAGGCTTTCACCGGGATTTTATCAGAACATGGAGATTATGGCTGAATATGGAAGAGACAATGGACATGATGTATTTATAACTTTATTAAGCTGTCGTATGGATGTTGGATATAATCCTAAGACAGGTAAAGGGGTTACTGTTTTTCCTATTCCATCATATGAAGATATTCGATTTCAGGTTTATTCGGCTATGGCATTTGGAATGATGAAGTTAGGATATTTTACATTTTGGCAGCATTATCATGAGGGTACTAATGAAACATTCCCTAAGGCTATGGTAAATTATGAACCATCCTCTCCTAATGGGTACAGACCATCTGAGATTTATTATGCAGTTAAAGAGGTAAATGAAGAAATAAGAGCTATTGATCATATTTTTATGCATTATAAATGGCAGGGATGTAAGGTCATTGCAAAAAGCAGAGAAAAAAATATTCGTCTTGTTAAGGGTGGATATGATAAAGGATGCATTACAAAAATGGATGCCGGCAGAGATTTATTGGTTGGTTGTTTTACAAGAGATACAGATAATACGGAAGGTTATTGGATTGTAAATGCAATGAATCCTTACCAGTATGAAATGAATGATGTTAAGATTACTTTTGAAGGTGCAAACAGAGTTGTTTATTATCGTGCAGGAAGGGAATATGATGAAATATTAGAAAATAGCATATTAGATATTCGTTTGGGTGTAGGCGAAGGGATTTTTGTAATTCCTTATTGTGAATAAAGAAAAAGAGGAGAAGTAATTCAACATTTTTTATGATTGGATTACAGTAAAAACTATGAGAAAGAAAATTATAATTATTGTAGTTATTTTAATTGCTGTATTAGGAATTGGTTATGGGGTTTTTATTAATTCTAATTTTGAAACAGTGACAACAGTAAAAGGAGAAAATGTTAGTTTGAAACCAACTATTAATGCTAATCCTAGTGGAGGAGAAAAGATTGACTTATTATCAGGTGATATTAAAAACTTTGCAAAGTTAGAAGAAGATTTCTTTTATTATTATTGGAGTGATTATTATGATTCAGAATCGAAAAATCAGATTGACCGCTTCGCACCTGAGAGAG
Source organism: uncultured Eubacterium sp. (assembly GCA_964461415.1). Lineage (GTDB taxonomy): Bacteria > Bacillota > Clostridia > Lachnospirales > Lachnospiraceae > Eubacterium_G. Next base: position 3,357 of record CAYWUE010000015.1, on the reverse strand, counting down.
TTAAAATTAGTTGGACAAGTGAAGAGGGTGCGAAACAATATACGCTAAAAGTTGCAACTAACAAGAATATGAAGGATGCAAAAGGTTATGTTACATTTGATAATTCTGTAGAATTAAAAAACCTACTTGTTAATACACGTTATTATTATCAGATAGTTGCAAAATATGATGCAAAAACTGTAAAATCAAGGATTTTTAATTTTGTTACAACAGATACAGTAAGAACTGTGGAAATAGATGGTGTTGCTAATACCAGAGATATAGGTGGATATGAGACTACTGATGGAAAACGTGTAAAACAGGGAATGGTTTACAGAGGTGCAGGCATTGCAAAGGTTGAAGTAGGTGGAAAGGTTCTATCGGAAATTACAGAACAGGGAAAACATGATGCTTTGTATGATTTAGGCATTAAGACTGATTTAGATTTGCGTGGTTCTGCAGAAGCAGGTGGAATTATGCAGTCACCACTTGGTGAGAATGTAAACTATGTTTTGATTAATGCTCCTTATTATGTAGATGATACTAGAGGTATTAATGCCAAAAATGAGGAATATAGAAATGGTTTGTTGAAGGAACTTAAAACATTTGTTAATAAGGATAATTATCCTATTTATGTTCATTGTTCTGTTGGACGTGATAGAACAGGAACATGTATTTTCTTAGTTGAATCTCTTCTTGGCATGAAAGAAAAGGACGTAAAACGTGATTACTATCTATCATTCTTCTCAGAAATTGGTAGTAATGGTATATTGACAGATTTAGATAAGGCATTTACAGGTTTATATGACTATATTGAAACTGGTTATGGCAATGGAAACCTTAAAAAAGGTGCTGAGAATTTCATGCTTGAATTAGGTTTGACACAGGATGAAATCAATGCTATAAGAACGAATCTTTTAGAGGAGGCGAAGTAGTATGAGAAAGAAAATAATTGCATTATTTACAGCTATTACACTCGCTTTTGGCACAATTACAGTTTCACCGATTATAAAAACTGTTGATGCGTCAACAACATCATCTGTAGAAGATAAAGAGTTTGCATGTGTATGTGAGGCTGCAGAGCAGGATAGTGAATATCTTGTTACATATGGCTCGAAAAACGTTGAAAAATTGTCAGCAGATAAAATTACAGAAGAAAATCTTCCAAATGGATATACAAAAGATGTTATTAAGGTGAGCAATCCTACTAATGGCAGTGGCATAGGATTATTACTTGATTTTTCAGAAGAACGTATTTTATACACTGATGTTGCATCCATTACATTTAGAGTTTGTGTAAAAGGAACAGCAAATCCGACGGACAACTATCCTGAAATGCGTATTCAGAAACCATATATGAATGGAAGCTGGGTGCTTAGACAAAAAATAGCATCAAAAATTAATGAGTGGGTAGATGTGACAATTAGCAGTAATGGAGACGGATTCTTGGATAATAGCACGATGGCTGAAATATCTAAAGATGGATATTTAGATAAGTTTAATCTGCTTGTTAGATATGACAATTTAAAAGAATTCTATATTGACAGTATAAAAGTAACATTAAATGAGAGTGAAAAAGAAGATGACGGCATCGATGATTTTGATGCTGAATGTCTTGCTGTGGCTCCGGAGACAGGTGATAAACCGTTAGTTACATATGGAGCAAAAAAAGTAGAAAAATTGACATATGATCAGGCAATAGCAGCAGGAGTTCCGAGTGGATTTAGTAAAAACGTTGTTAAGGTCAGCGAAACTTATAATACTGCAGCTATTGGAGCATTAATTGACTTTTCAGGAAAGAAGATTCCACAAAATATCGTAAAAAGTATTACATTCAGAGTGTATGTAGGAAAGGATGCAGATGGTACGTATCCTGAGGTTCGTATACATAGACCTGGATATCAGAGTGGAGATTTTATTACAAGAACATCTATTGCTTCAAATGTTAAAAAGTGGACTGATGTTACAATAGATAGTGATGGAACAAATATTTATGGGAATGCATCTATTACCGATATGTGTAGTGATGGCTATTTAAATAAATGTAATTTAATCGTTCGTGTGAATAATGTTGAAGAATTTTATATTGACAGTATAAAAGTTGTACTCAAGGATAACGATTATACTGGACCTGTTATCACTTGTGATGATACATTATATTTTTCAAGCAAATTGATGCCTACAGTTACAGCTCATGATGAAATGGAAGACAGAGATGTAAATGTCGAATATATCTGGCCGGAAGGAACAGTACTTGATGAGAATAATTTGCCACCAATAGGTAATTATGAAGTTACGATTAGAGCAAAAGATTATTTTGGAAATATTACAGAAAAAAAAGTTAATGCAGTAATAATAGCTAATGATGAAACAAAACCGGAAATAACAGTTAAGTCTGAGGAAGTTTATGCCATAACGGGAATGATACCACTATTAAGCGCTACAGCAACAGATGATTCAGGTGTACAGCCAACGATTACATATGAATGGTCAAAGGATGCATTAGATAGTAAAGGAGGCTTAACAAAGGGAAACCATACCTGGACAATAAAGGCTACTGATGGTTCGGGAAATATTGCAACTAAGGAAGTCAGAGTTTATGTTTCTGATGAAGAATATTTTGGTGAGGATGTAAATGTTATTGATGAAGGCGTTACTTATGGCGATGATTCAGACCACAATATAATATTTAAGGCTGCAAAGTCACCAACATGTACTAAAGATGGAAACATAGCATATTATTATTGTAGTGACTGTGGTAAGTATTTTGCTGATGAAGCAGGAAATAAGGAACTTTCTAAGGATGAAATAACAATCAAGGCTACAGGTCATAAGGAAGTTGTTGTAAAAGGAAAAGCAGCAACAACAGAAAAGACAGGTCTTACAGATGGTTCTAAGTGTTCAGTATGTGGCACTGTAATCAAAGCTCAGAAAACAATTGCAAAAATTGCAAAACCGAAAGCTACAAAACTTACAAAGGTGACAAAAGGTAAAAAGAAAGTTACTGTTAAGTTTAAGAAGATAAAGAATATTTCAGGCTACGAGCTTTGTATTGCAAGAAATAGTAAGATGAATAAGAACATGAAGAAATATAAAATAAAATCTTCTAAGACAAGCTATACAGTTAAAAAACTAAAAGCAAAAACAAATTACTGGGTACGTATTCGTACATACAAAAAAGTAAGTAATACAACAGCTTATTCAAATTGGAGCAAGTCTGTAAAAGTTAAAACTAAATAAGAGTTAAGATATGCGTATACAAAGAAAAAAGTATACGCATATTTTATGGTTATCAGTTTTAATGATATAAAAGTTGGTTATATTATTATTATTATTATTATTATTATTATTATTATTATTATTATTATTATTATTATT
>CAYWUE010000014.1:0-42154 GCA_964461415.1 uncultured Eubacterium sp. | reverse complement strand
ATGCATGGACTTACAAGAGTTCGTCAGTTTACAATTTCTGAGGGACATCTTATCGTAAGACCGGATCAGATGGTGGAAGAGTTTAAGGGATGTCTTGCTCTTGCGAAACATTGTTTAACAACTCTTGGAGTAGAAGAAGATGTAACATATCATCTTTCAAAGTGGGATCCGGAAAACAAGGAAAAATATATTGGAGAACCTGAAGTTTGGGAAGAAACAGAACAGCACATCCGCGAAATTCTTACAGAATTAGATATTGACTTTACAGAAGATGTGGGAGAGGCTGCTTTCTATGGACCAAAAGTAGACATTAATGCTAAGAATGTTTATGGCAAAGAAGATACAATGATTACAATTCAGTGGGATGCGCTTTTAGCAGAACAGTTTGACATGTACTACATTGATGAAAATGGTGAAAAGGTTCGTCCATATATTATTCACAGAACATCAATGGGATGTTATGAGAGAACTTTAGCATGGCTTGTTGAAAAATATGCAGGTAAGTTCCCTACATGGTTATGCCCTGAACAGGTTAGAGTACTTCCTATTTCTGACAAGTATGTTGATTATGCAGAAAAAGTATCTAAGGAGCTTAAGAGTAACGGCGTAGATGCAACAGTAGATGCACGTTCGGAAAAGATTGGCTATAAGATCCGTGAAGCAAGACTTGACAGACTTCCATATATGTTAGTTGTAGGTCAGCAGGAAGAAATCGATGGAACAGTATCTGTAAGAAGCAGATTTGCCGGAGATGAAGGTGTCAAGCCACTTAACGAATTCATAGACCAGATTTGCAAAGAAATCAGAACTAAAGAAATTCGTAAGGAAATTCAGCAGGAAAATAAATAATAAGTGAAAAAAACTTAGAAAGATTAAATACTTTGCGAATAAAAAAATAGAAATTAAAAAATAAATGAATAAAGATTAAAAAATACTCCACACTAATTATATCGGTTTTGCCGAAATAAATTATTGTGGAGTGTTTTTATGACTAATTTAGAATGCAGTGTGAAAAATTGTTATTACAATAAGGATGCAAAATGTTGCAGAGAAGGAATCAGTGTAGGCGGAAGTGAAGCAACAGTGACAGATGCTACTTATTGTGGAGATTTTAAGGAAAAAATTGATGGCGTAACATCAATGGAATGTTATTGTGGAGAAGGTCCTGCTAAAACATTAGATGTTAATTGTGAAGCAAAAAACTGTGTGTTTAATAGTAATGCAAAGTGTAATGCGGATAAAATTACAATTTCCGGTAATGGAGCTAAACATGAGAGCCAGACTGCGTGTGGAAGTTTCGAATGTGGATGTAAATAATAAGCTATAAAAAATGTAAGCAAAAAATGAAGTTCCACTCAATGATAAAACTATATGATATATAACAAATACAGCTCAAAATATATAAGTTTGTGCTGTATTTTGTTTATATCAGGAATTATGTGGAGTAAAGTTTTTGTCGGTTGGATAAAAATGAGAAAGGTCCAACTTTAGGTTATAATAGTTTACCGACAGGATTTAATAAAAAAATTGACATTAATATGAAATTATGCTAATTCTATATTATATAATAAGATGATAAAATATCAGAGAGGAAGTAACAAATGAAAAAAATGAGAAGAATTTTTAGTGGTTTCATGTCATTGGTGATGTTGTTAACATTAATAACTGTTACTACAAGTACAACAAAAATTGAAGCTGCAGATAATCTTTTAAAAAATGGAGATTTTGAAAGCAATGAATATTGGATGGATGAAGCTGGAAACAATATAAAAAATCAAGGTATAAAGTATGTGAAAAAGAATGTTTCAACTACTATATACAGTAACAATTTTTCGGGTGTAAATCCAATGATTGGCTGGAATATTGGTACATCAACAGAAACTACATCAGAAATAGTAAAATTAGATGGAAATGACGTTTTGTCATTGAAGGTTGGAACAAGACCATATGATACTTATTATGGTACTGAATTTTTAGAAGGAAAAAAATATACAATAAGTTGTAGAGTATTATCGATGGATAAGGATGTAGACTTTAGACTGTATTATTCAGATGAATGTCGAGAACATAAGATTGCTAAAGCTAATGTATGGACAGAGTTTTCAATTACCGTAGTAAGTACATCAGATAATAAGCAACCATCAATTTATTTTGGAATAATGGATAGTAGCAAGCAAGTATATATTGATGATGTTACAATTGTATGTGAAGAAGAAAAAGATGTGGCTACTCATACAGAGGGTATAGGAAATTGTAATGGCGAAGAAGATAGTAATGTTCTTGTTATGGAAGAATATACTAAAGCAGTACAGAGCATAGATATAAAAAAAGGAAAAACATATGAATATTCATTTGATATAAAAAAGTCAAGTGAAGATAATAATGTAAAGATAGGATTGACATCTGGCGATAACAAATTTGAAAGCTTTGCGGCGACTAACAGTTGGAAAACAATTACAGGAACATTTGAAGCGACAGATGAGGCAACTGAGTTTGGCTTTATAAAAACTAGTAATGGAAAAGTGTTTATTGATGATATATGGCTTGAAGAAGTTAATGAAGACAAAAATAATACAAATATTATTACTACAAAATTAAGTGATAAAGCTGAAATAAACCTACTTTCAGGTGATATATATGATATAGTAGCAAATTATGATTATACTAAACTTCCTACTAATAATTACTGGAACTCCAATAAAAATGAGATGGAAGAGATAAGTACTGCACCTAGAAGTATTACAATAAAATGGAATTGCAAGGAAGAAGCAAAATATTATACAGTAAAGATAGCGGATAATAAGTCATTATCTAATGCAAAAGAATATATTACATATAAAAAATCTGTTACAGTAAGTGATTTGTATGCTGCTACAACATACTATTACCAAATTATTGCATCGCTGAATGATAAGACAGTAAAATCAAAAATATTTAATTTTAAAACAGCAGCATTAACCAGAACTATATATATTGATGGTGTTAATAATACCAGAGATATAGGCGGTTATAAAGTATCTGATAATAAACGTATTCGTCAAGGAATGGTTTATAGAGGAGGCAATTTAGATAACATCACAGATGAAGGAAAGCAGCAGGCATATGCATTAGGTATAAAGACTGATTTAGAGCTTAGACAGTCGGAAAAAAGAGGAACAGAAAGTCCTATAGGAAAAGATATTAAATATGTGACTGTAGATGAAAAAGGAGCACCCCAATACAAAAATGATTATGGTATTGATGTGTGGAGAAGTGACAATCTGAATACTGAGAATGCGAAAAATGCATTGGTAAATGAAATTAGAACTTTTACAAAGAAAGAAAATTATCCAATATATGTTCATTGTGCTATAGGACGTGATAGAACCGGCACAATTTGTTTTTTGATAAGTGCATTATGTGGTGTTGAAAAAAATGATTTGTATAAGGACTATGAATTATCGATATTGTCAAAAGCATGTCATGATAATACTACACCGGACCGATTAGTAAATCATTTCTTTAATGAAATGTATGAATTTATAAATGGTTTTGAAGGAAATGATTTTTCTGAAAAAACAGCAAACTATATGAAAAAACTTGGAATTAGTGATGATGAAATTAATTCAATTAGAAATATTCTTGTAGAAGATTGCAGGACAAATACAGAAGATGGATTGATTAGTGACAGCAACTGGAATAAAACAGTAACAAGTGTAGTTGATGATAGCAATACAAATAACATATATGCATCAACAGGAGCGATTCCTCAGCTTAATGCAACATTTGAAGGTGAAGAGGAATTAGAAGTAACATATGAATGGAGCAATGGAGCATTTGACAAGGCAGGAAGACTGGTTCTAGGAAATCATCAAGTAAAAATAATTGGTAAAGGTTCAAATTCTAATAAAAATGAAAAGACTATAAATGTATATGTTAGAGATAATTATAAATTTACCGGTTATATTGTAGATGAAGAAAAGCAAACAGAATATTATGAAAAAGAGGAAGATACAAATCCGAAAGAAACAACAACTACAACAACTAAGCCACAAGTTACAACAACTACAACAGCCAAAACAACAACTAAGGCATATTTAGGAAGTACGAAAATTTCTGGAAAACCTTCAAAGAAGTTAAGTGCAAAGAAAATTAAAATTTCGTTTAAAAAAGTGAAAAAAGCAAAAAAATACACCGTACAGTTTGCTGCGACAAAGAATTTTAAAAAAGTTTTATATAAAAAGACAGTAAAGGCGACTACTGTTACTATTTCAAATAAGAAACTTAAAAATAAGAAAAAACTGTATGTTAGAGTAAGAGCTGTCGGAGCAAAAAAATGGTCTACATCTAAACGGATTAAGATAAAAAAATAATTATTTTAGCATAATTATTAATCGTAATGTAAAAAAGCATTTGAAAAAAGAATTGACCTAAAAAGTTAAAGTGAGAATTGACGATTAACAAGGTTTGTTCAAAAATTCAAGTGCTTTTTTTCTATAATTTTTTAAACATCAAATTAAAAATAAAATTATAAAACATGTATATATGCTTAAAATTTTTTAACGAAAAATAATTGATTTAAAGCTTAAAGTTACTTATGAACAATAAAAGAGAAAAATAAATTAAAAAATAATTAGAGATATATTTGTTGATAATAGACTAAAAAGAATTGAATTGAAAGGAAAAAAAGACGAAAAACTAGTAAAATGCGTTAAAAAAAAAAAAAAAATGTACAGTTTGCACAAAAACTTGTTGCGTAAACTATTAAAATGTGTTAGTATATTTACAATAATGTCAAGAAATTATAAAATAAAAAGAATGTTTATTTATGTTCGTGAAAGGGTTTGAAATTATGAAGAAAATTATAGCTATTATATTATCTGTTACATTGACAGTTGGAATGATTGCAACATATACTAATCCACACAAAATTAATGCAAAAGAAAATTTGTCGATGTTAGAGAGTTATGACTTATGCAATGAATCAAGTTCATCTGAGATTACAAAAAAAACAAGAGCAAATAATGTTACAATTACTGAGACAGAACTATATAACAATGATTTTTCAAAAAGTCAAATTATTGGATGGAATATTTCTAACACAGATACTAAAGTTGTTGATTTGGATGGCAATAATGTGCTGTCATTTACCAGAGGTACAAATAGTTATATAACTTATTACGGTACAAAATTCGAAGCTAATAAAACATATAACATAAGTTGTAAGATTTACGTTGAAAATGATACAAGTTTTAGATTGTACAACGACAGAGCAAATACTACAGGTAAAGCAGTCTATGAATTAAAGACTGCAAAGGCCGGTGAATGGACAAATTATGCTATTACAATAACACCAACTGCGGATTTTACAAATCCAAGTACGTATTTTGGAATCATGGACAGTAATACTCAAGTATATATAGATGATGTTGTAATAAAAGAACAAAAAGAAGTTGTGGTTCCAACAGACCATACAGGAACAGTAGAAACTGTTGATAGCAATATGATATATAATGGTGACTTCAGTATATCTGATGGTACGGGATTTAATTTGAATGGAAATGTAGTAAAAGATGGAATGCTTGAAATAACGCAGTCATATGTACAAAAAGGAGTAGAGGTTACAGGTGGTAATAAATATAGGTTGACATACTATATATGGGTGTGTGACGCGAATAATTTAGTTTACGATATGTTCTTTACAGGACAAGGTGGTTCTCCGGAAGGAAAGTGGAAAGATAAAATATTTTCGTATGATAAAATTGAAAATTCAACACATACAACTTCCATACAATCTAATACAAATGGCTGGCAAAAGGTTTCATTTGAGTGGACAGCTAAGGAATCGGGATATGCACAGTTTGGTTTGAAGATTTATTCTGGAGAGGGGAAAGTATATATTGATGATATGTCAATGATCGATATCACACCAAAAAAGAAGATGGATGTTCAAGCTTCAATAGTGGGATTGCAGGAAGGTGATGGATATTGGTATATCACATTTAATATTCCTGAAAATGAAATACAGGATGAAACTATAAAAAAGCAAAGTGGTGAGTGCAATATATATGTAGATGGAACTGCATTTTCGACAAGATTTAATTTTGGTTCACTAACTTTTGCAACATTTAGTGGTGTCACAGATATTATAAATAGCGGTAAAACAATTAAAATACCAAAAGAAATTGAATTATCTTTAGATAATTATGATGTAACGGTTGATTTTGGTAAAGAAATCACATTAGAAAAATTAGGAGATGAATATGGAATATATACAACGATTCATAACTATCCTGATGGTGATAATAAATTTTATTTTAATATTGATAATGGCAGTAAATATACATTGTCATCTACAACTAAAGCATTTAAAGTAAAAATAGATGGTAAGGACACAGAGTTAAAAGTAGGCGATGACCTAAAGGATGTTGGGATATATGATATTGAACGTGTAGAAAAAAATGAAAAATTTTTACAAAGGATTATATTATACAAAAACGGTGATGCTAATGCAGATAATGTTATAGATTTAAAAGATTTAGTTGAAACAAAGAAGTTTGAAATAGATAAAAGCAGTTCAAATGAAGCAGGTAAATATGCTGCTGATATTAATAGAAGTGGAAATGTAGATGGCACAGATGCCAGAGGCTTAAGAAAAGCTTTGTCAGGTGCTGGGGAATTAACTAAAACAAAGCAGGAATCAGCATTAAACGGAGTAATGCCTATTATAGGATATAATGGTCCTGACTATGATACAAGCCGAACATCAAAGAATTTGCCGGAAAGTTATGTTACAGATGATATTTTTAGCCAAATTAAAGATTTGGGTTTTAATACTGTATTGTTTAACAGAAATGATGTCAGCATAGATTTACAATGGCTTGGAAAACAACAATTAGAATTATCAGAAAAATATGGTATTAAGGCATTTATGAATGATACTCAGGTTAGTTCGCCGGAAGGCGGTGGAACACCACTAAGTAGTACAGATGATTTAGAAAATAGAAATGCTATATATGATGTATATAAATCTTTTGGCGGATATTATATTTGCGATGAACCGTTAATAAAAAATCTTACTATCAGTTCACAAAATAGACCACTTATAAGTTCATTTACAACACAATTAGGTTATATGAAAGAATATACTAATATTAACAGTTGGTATAACTTATTTCCAATTATTTCAGGAACACTTGGGTGGTCTATGCAGATGAATTTGAATGGAGTTAACAGAGATAATTATAAAGAATATATGCAGGCAGCGCTTGATAGTGGTGTGGATATGTTATCTTATGATTTTTATCTTAGAGATAATGATGGTAAAAATGAAGATATGGGTGATTTTTATAAAAACATAGATGAAATGAGAACTATGAGCATATCTACAGGCGTACCATTTATGGCATTTGTTCAGGCAGGCTCTTTTTTTGAAAATGAGAAACAAAATGTAGACCAAAGCAAACTTACAACTGTTCAGGAAATGTTTTTAGAGGCTTGTGCACCTTTGGCAATGGGAGCAAAAGGAATTAACTATTTTTATCTTATGCAGACATTAAATAATTCATATAAAAAAGATGGAAGCATAGATTTGTACCGTTCAGGTTTGATTAATGTAGAAGGAAATCCTAATCATGGAGAAAATAATAATCCGGATTATGACTACTATGCTGCAGCTAAAAAGATAAATACATTTATTGCAAATGCAGATGAAGTTTTAATGAATTCTGAAAGTAAAGGAATTATTTCTACAGACACAAACGTGACTAAAAACATAAATAATGCTGGTGATAAATTAACATCCTATGGAAATGTAAGCAGTGTAAAAGGTAATAATGCGTTAGTTGGATGTTTTGATTATTATGGAAAGAGTGCGTATATGGTAGTTAATACGTCAATTGATTCAGAAACTACCATTACACTAGAAATAGAATCAAATCAAAAATATTCTTATACTGATATGGATTGTACAACTAAGAGTGGAAACGGAACATTGACGCTTAACATTCCGGCTGGAGAATGTGTTATGGTTGTAATGTAGTAACATCAAAACGATAAGCTATAAACAATTATATAAAATATTACATAAATAAAAAATACGGAGGATGACGTGATGAGTTTTCAAAGAAGAAAAAGTCAAAAAATAAAAAGAAGAAAATGTAAAATTTCGATGAAAAGAATAGCTTCTTTTTGTTTGGCTATTGTGCTTTTGCTTTCTTGTATTCCTACAACAGGATTACAAAATACTAAAGCTGAAACAGAAAACAATTGGTATCAGAATTCAGAGTTAACAAAACAGCGAACAAATGAAATGGTAAAAGCTGGTTCTATGGTAACTAATGGAGGTTTTGAGACAGGAGATTTAACAGGATGGAACAACAGTGGAAGCAGTAAAGCTACAGTAGTTTCTACTAAAAAGAGTGAGGGAAGCTATTCTGTTAAGATGGAATGTAATGGCAGCAATCAGGCATATATTGAATCACAACAGATGCCGGTAGAAGCAGGTGAAACTTATATTATTTCCTATAAACTTTTTATTGAAGATATTTCGAAAGACGGAAATGATGCACAGTGCTATGCAGCAGTAAATGAATTTGATTCAAATGGTACAGTAAGTACAAAATTAGTTAATGGTAGTGGACGTTGGGTATCAACAGGAGACTGGGAAGAAGTTTCATTTGAATATAAGGTATTAAGTTCTACTAAATATATCAGACTTGATTTGTTCCATAATGCAGTAAAGGGAACATCATATTGGGACGATGTTCAGATAGCTAAAAAAGAAGCGTTAGAGGAAGATGATCCTGATAATATTTTAAGTAATGGGAATTTTAGTTATGGAATTTCAAGCTGGATAAATGAAAGTAGTGGTGGAACAAAGATTACTTTTGAAGGTGATAACAAATACATGGTTATGACTGTTCCAAAAGGTGGACAGGGATATGTAGACCAGACTGTAAATGTGGAAGGTAATCATATTTATAAAATTTCTTACAAATTAAAGATGGATGTTACCCAACAAGAGGGTATGTTGTATGGATGTATTCCTATAATTCAGGAAATATCGTCAAAGGGAACGATAAAAGCGTATGCTAATACAGATGTTGCAAAAGCGTCAACTAATGGATGGGAAACTATTACATATGAATTTAAGACAAAGAGTGATACAGCACAGTTACGTCTTGATTTGATGCATGCAAATCTTGTGGGAAAATCATATTGGGATGATATAAAAATTATAGATTTAGGTAAAGCACCTGAAGAAACAATACTTGACAAAAAATATAATCATGGTGGAGATAAATATTCAAAAAGTTCGAAGAATGAAGTTACTAATCCATCATTTGATAATGGAGATGACAGTTTTTGGGAATTGAGAAATGGAATAAGCGTTTTCAAAACTCAGAATAATGGAGGCGTTGTAAGACTTACTGCTAAAGGAGGAAGATATTTCCAAACTGAAAAGGTAATGGAATTACAGCAGAATAAAGTCTATACATTTAGTTATTGGATAAGAGTAGAAGATGCAAAAGACTTGTTATTTTCTGCATATTATATTCAGTATCCAGGAGAAGCAGGCAAGGAAGTTTATAAGGATTATGTAACACCTTATGCTGCAGAAAAAAATACTAATGGCTGGGTTAATATAAAACAGACAATCATTACACCATCAGCAGAAGATGGAAAAACTACAGTGCCATATACATTTGGTTTTAAGACATATCATACTTATGAGTGTGCATGGCAAAAGGGTGGAAAGTGTGATTGTAACAGCAAAGGAAGTATTTATATTGATGACATTGCTGTAGTAGCAGAAAAAGATTATGTAGAACCTATACTTAACAAAAAATATAATCATGGTGGTGATAAGTTTACTTCAAGTAAAAAGAACGTTATAAAAAATAGTACATTTGATAATGGTAATAAAACCGGATGGGTAGAAAATGATAATGGACAAATCTATAAAACAGAAAATAAGGGTGGTGCCATTAAATTTAATGCCGGTGAAAATACATATATGCAATCTGAAACATATATTGAGCTTGAGCAGGAAACTGTATATCAGCTAACTTACTGGGTGTATGTAGAAAATGCGAGCAACTTGTCATTTACTGCATATATTACCGGTGCAGGAATTGAGTGGAAAGACTTTCTTCCATTCGATGTAACAGGAAATACAAAAGGTTGGAAAAAGGTGACTAACACATTTTCGACTCCAAAGTTAGCAAAAGGACAGGAAAATACACCTTTAACAGTTGGTTTCAAGTCGCATTATAATGGAAAAGCAGTTATTTATATTGATGATATTGCATTGGTAGCTACAGGAAAGTTTGTGGATGTAGGTGATGGTAAAGTTTCAAAGAAGAGTATCATTATGAATGGTACGTTTGACAGATATGCAGCTGACAGTGCAAGCGTAGATTACTGGAATCTTAATACTACATGGACAGAGAATAAGAGTAAAGCGACAATTCAGAGCAAAATTTCAAAAAATGGACAGGCCGTTAAGATTGATGCTAAAGGACATTTTTATATATGGGCCAATGACTTTAGTGTAAAACCGGGTAGTGTTTATGTTATTTCATATTGGATTAAGGTAGAAAATGCTGATGGATTAAAATTTGCCGGATATATGAATGATGCAAATAATCAGGGAAGCTGGTGGGTTAATGATGCTACAGCACCTGTATATGGTAATACTAATGGATGGAAAAAAGTATCAAGTGCAATTACAATTCCTGAAAGTGTTGGAAATAACAAGAACAATCCTAATTGTTATGTACAGTTAGGACTTCAGGTTTATGAAGGTTCGGGTACTATTTATATTGATAATGTATCGATGGTGAGAACAAATGTAGATGCATCTAATTCTAATCTTAATTTTGAACTTGATGACAAGATTTTGTATAACTGGTCTTTAGAAAGTTATAATGGTGGTAATGGAACTGTAGAAGCATCTTCTGTAGTAAGACCGGTAAGCGATGGAAAAGTAAGTGCTTTAATAAAGAATGAAGGAAAAGGTGGTACAGGTGAGACTATATTTGTTTCTAGACAGCAGAAAGTAGAACCTAATACTACATATGAGATTTCATATTGGATTAAGCAGGAAGGAAATAGTAGTGCCTTAACATCTTTAGCATTTAGACAGACTAAATCAGATCAGACTACAGAAGCATTATCAAAAAAATGGAATGGTAATACTATGCAGTTTGAGGATAATGCAGTTCTTTCACCATATTGGTCATATTCAACAAGAGGCGAGGCACAGTGGCAGCATCAGAGCATGCCTATTACAACAGGAACAGAAACAAATTATATCGATATAAGATTTATTGTTATGGGTGAAAATACGTCAACATACATAGATGATGTGACAATAAGAAAAGTTACAAAGAGTGTAAACTTTGATATGGAATATACTTCATCCACAACAGGCGCACCTGAAAACTGGTATATGGCTATGCAGGGAAATGAAGCACCTGAATTTAAAACAGACAGCAGTGTATATCATTCGGGCAGTAAATCGATGTATATAAAGAAGGATTCTCTTATTGAAAAAACCAATATTGATTCTGCTGTATTTTTTAAAGTAGATTCAATGAATACATATCAATTTTCAGCATGGGTTACAGCTAGAAATGCATCACCTGATTGTACACTTAAGATGATGCTGTATTTGTATGATGAAAATGGTAACAGACTCTATAATTCAGATGGAAATTATAAGGCTGTAACTGGTACAACTATAGCTCTAAATAGTGATGATTGTATTGGTGACTGGAAACAGACATTGACACGTTCGGCACCTCCTTCAGAAGCCGCTTATGCATCTGTTTCTTTCATTATAACTAGAGGAAGTGCAGAAATTTGGATTGATGATATATTCTGTGATGTTGTTGAAAATGAAACTGATTGCGTTGTAGAATATAGTGATTTGCATGCAAAAGATCAGAATGGAAATATTTCGGGATGGGAATTAGAAAAAATATCAGGAAGCAGTAAGTTTGATAAAGAAAATGAAGGAGCAGCGCTTAAAATCAGTTCAGGAGAATCTTATATAAAATATAAGGTAAATTCATTTACGACTGATTATACATATACATTAAAAGGAACATATGAATCAACAGCCGACGGAAATATTCAGGTAAGATTCTATGATTACAAAGGTAATGAATATACAGATAGCAGAGTGGAAATACCTATTAAATCTACAAGCAAGCAATTTGAAACTACTTTTGTAAGCCCAAGTGCTACTAATGCGTATATATATGTTGGCGGAAAGAGTAAAGGAAAGATTAATCTAAAAACAATGACTGTATATATGGTAGCAGAAGCAGAAGGCAGTGCAGACTGGGATGGTGAATGGGTATGGTATCCTGAAAATCCGGTAAAAGATGCGGTAGAACAATATAGATATTTTAGATATACATTTGAATTAGAGGATGATGCTTCGTATGCACCACTTCAGTTTACTGTAGATGATAAATACGCTATCTATGTTAATGGAGAATTATTAGCAGAAAACTGGGATGCAGGATCTGACTCTTGGGGTAATGTTGCAGCGTTTGACTTAACAGATAAAGTACACAAAGGCAAAAATGTAATTGCAATAAAGGCTTATAATCTTGTATCGGAAGCAGGTGTGTTGTTTGATGGAAAATTCACATTAAATAATCAAAGCCAGGTTGTTATAGCATCAGGAAAGGAAGTTGTATCGTCGAAGAAAGCAGATGATAAGAAACTAGACTGGACAAAAGTGGAATATGATGACAGTGCATGGATTGGAACTACATCATATGGAAAACCACCATGTTCACCTTGGGGACCTGTATTTTATAATACATCTTTATATGTAAATAATGTGGCAACAGTTGTAAAAACAAAAGTGCCAGATAAGGTTACCACGGGCGAAAAGTTAGAATTTACACTTACATTGAAATTAGATGAAAAAATGGAATCTAATTTTAATCCTATGGTTACAATTTATAAAAGAAATTCATTGACTACTATTACAAAAACACCGATGACTTTTGAAAATAATAGTAATCCTAAGGAATGGCCGGTAGGTAAAGAATTTGAAGTAAAATGTAGTGTTAGTATTCCTGATTATGTTGAAACAGGAATGTATACACTTCAAATGGAAGAAACAACATGTATTCTTGAAGGCAGTGATATTACAGATAATAAGTTTTTAAGTTTTAAGGCAGTTAATAATCATACCGGAAGAGATAATGTTGAATCTAAAATAGAAAATTATAATGGTACACCAACACTTATGATTGACGGAGAACCAAGAGGAGCAATATTCTATTTAAGACCTGACTTAAATGTTTATTTACAAACAGATTCGGAAGCCAGTATGTATAAGTCGGATTTGGATTTATATATTACATACGGAGGCTCTTTATATAAAGGCGGATGTGATGAAATATGGCATGAAGATGGTACAATAGACTATGATGTTTTTGATTCCACAATTTATGATACATTAGGCGCGAATAATGATGCTCTTGTAATGGTACATATTGGTATGTTTGCACCTACATGGTGGTTAGAGAAAAATCCGGATGAAAGAGTTTTGGCAAGTAATGGAGACAAACTTTTAAAATTAGATGACGCATCATTTTCTTCAGAAAAATTCAGAAAAGAAGCTGGAGAAGTGCTTAAAAAGTTAATAGCTCATATGAAAGAACAGAGCTACTATAATCGAGTATATGGCTTAAAGATAAGTGGTGGTCATACATATGAATGGATGACATGGGGAACTGGTGCAGATCAGGGACCTGATTATAGTAAAGCATCTCAAAACGGATTTAAGAAATATCTTAAAGAGACATATAAGACAGTAGAGGCTTTAAGAAAAGCATGGGGTGATGAAAATGTAACATTTGAAAATGCAACAGCACCTGATTGGAATGAAAAACAGAATAATAAAACAGTATACGAGGGAAGTATTACTAACGGAGATTATCCAAGAAACATAATTGACTGGAATCTATATCTGAATGAAGCTTCAGCTGATACATTTTTATATTATTGTCAGATAGCTAAGGAAGAAACAGATAATAAGATTATTGTTGGTGGTTATAATGGTTATCTTTGGACATATAATTCATACGATGCTAATGGTAAAGCACATACAGCAATGGATAGAGTGCTAGATTCTGAATATGTAGATTGGATATCTTCACCAATATCATATAATGAAAGACTTTTAGGAGAGTCAGATCAGTATATGGCGATGATTGATACAGTGCAAGAGCATGGCAAGTTATATATCGCAGAACAGGATAACAGAACTTGTCTGTCAAGTTCGTATGCAGGTCAATCCTGGGATGCAGATTGGGACTTTCAGGTAGGTCAGACAAGAACATTAGAAGATACCATAAAACAGGAAAAGAGAGATTTTGCTAATGCCATGATTAATGGCAATGGACAATGGCTCTATGATATGTATGGTGGTTGGCTTGATGATGATCAGATATATGATTATATAAGCGATGCAAAAGAAGAATATGATATAAGCGTGTATATGGATAGGGAACAAAGAAGTGAAGTGGCAGTGTTTGTAGGAGATGAAACATATGCATATATGTCAACAGATACAAGTACAAATATCCCATATACTTTATTTGAACCTATGCTTATGGAACAAAGAAAGCACTTAGCAGCTATGGGTACAGGATATGACACATACGCAATGTCATCATTGCTTGAAGGCAAGGTATCACCGCACAAACTGAATATTGTTTTCTCGCCATTTGAAGTGACTGAAGAAATGCAGGAAGCAGTAAATAAATATTTGAAAACTAATAATCAGTATGTAGTGTGGATATATTTGCCTGGTATTTCAGATGGAAAAGGCTGGAATGTTCAAAATATGGAAACTTTAACCGGTTTCAAGATAGGTTTAGAAGAAAAGAAAACTTCGTTACAGGTAAAGATTACTAATAGTGGAAATCCTATTACAGAAGGTCTTGAGAATCTTAAATATGGTTCTAGCGCCCCTGATTCTACATCACCATATACATGGATTGAGGACACCAGTGGAGCTACTGTTCTAGGTTACAATATGACTAATAATAAGGCGGGATTGGCTGTAAAACAGATGGATAATTGGACATCAATTTATTCATCAGCTCCATGTCTTGATGTAGAATTGTTAAGAAATCTGTTGAAGGTTTCAGGATGTCATATTTATTCAGAAAATAATGATGATATTATTTATGCAAATAATCATTATGTAGCAGTTCATAGCAGTGAAGCAGGAGAAAAGACGATTACTCTTCCGGAAAATGCTTCAGTATATGATGTTTTTGAAGAAAAATTTATTTCAATGGATACTAATAAGTTTACATTTGAAACTGATGCAAATGATACTCATGTATTCAGACTTATGACACCAAATACATATACAGTCGTAACGAGATTGAAAAGTGGAAAAGTAGAACTTTCATCAAATGGTATTACGGAAGTAAAACCGGGAGAAAGTTATACACTTAATATCAAGCCTGAGGAAGGCTATGAATTAGAAAGTGTGTTGGTTAATGACGAAGAAGTTGAAGTTAAGAATGGAATACTTGAACTTAAAGATATTAATTCAAATTATACAATAAAAGTTAAAGCACATAAGATTACAACATTGGTACCATTATCAGTATATGTTTCAGAACTTATAATTATGCCATGGTGGTTGTTTATATTAATAGTAGTTATTGTATGTGGTGGAATTATAGGCACAAAAAAGTATATTACTCCAAGGAAAGAAAAAAGTAACAAAGGAGGTACAAAATAATGAAAAAAATAATTAAATTATTAACATTAGTCCTTGTTTTGGCCTCTTTTGGGGCTAATCTGGTAGGATGTAGAATTGTATTAGGCATTAAGGAAGTTGAATCGATTAAGATGGTTGAACCGGGAGAACTTGAGACAGAGGAACAGCTTGGAAGCGGAATTGGAACTAAAGACGCGCAGGAAAAAGAAGAAGCTAAGCTTACAGGAACATTAAAAATTCAAGTATTTACTAATGAATCGTCTAGTAATGCTGAAGCCTGGACTAATGTAGTTACCGCATTTGAAGAAGCAACAGGTGTTAAGGTTACACTTTTAATGGGATCTCAAGTTAATACTCAAAATTCTGCAGCATGGTTGGCAGGAGAAGCACCTGCGGATATGGTATGGATTGCAGGAAACGGTATTGCCGATGACGAAATGGAAGATAGTGGTGTTTTCTATGATTTGACAGAATTGTTTAATGAAGAAACAATTTATGGCACAGATGCAAAACTTTCTGACAAAGTCAATACAAGTGTTATAAGAGTGAAGAATGGCAAGATATATAGAGCACCTATTATGACATCTGTTCAGGGTATGTGGTATAACCAAAATCTTATTGATACACCGCCTACTAACTTTGATGAATTAATGAAAATGTCAAAGAGTTTAGATAAGAAGGAAATTGCAGGCTTAACATATCCGGGTATTTATTCAGATTATAATATATGGGCTTTGATTATGCCGGCAGTGGCAGCTTATGGTGAAGACTTTATGAGAGATGTGGCATCAGGAAAACCGGAAGCGTTTTTAGATGAACGGTTTAAAGCTGTGTTAAACAGATACAAAGAATTCTGTGATGCAGGATACGTACTTAAAGGTTCAACATCTGCAGACCATACATCATCACAGCTTAACTGGTTAAATGGTAAAGCAGGTCTTATTACGAATGGTTTGTGGTTAGAAACAGAAATGAAAGACTATATTCCTAAGGACTTTAAGATGAGATTTTTTGCATCGCCATTAATAGAAGCTAGTCAGAAACCTACACTGATAAAAATGGATAATAGTATTGCTATTGCTGCAAAATCAAAGAATATTGAAAATGCAAAAGCGTTTGTAAGATATATTTACAGAGATGATATTCAAAAAGAATTTGTAGGAAAATATAGTTACCTAAGTGCTTTAACCCAGCTTGATATTTCTGAAGTAGAAATGACAGATACAGCAAGAAGTACTATTAATTATGTTAATAGTGATGAAGTAGATGTTATAGACTGTAATGTTAGCTGGAGCAAGTTGGTTAATAATACTTTTAAACAGGCTATAAATGATTTGACCAATGGCAATACGACTGTTGATAAAGTTTGTGAGTTGTTGGCTAAAGATGCAAAAAGATAGAGGAGGCACAAGATGACAAAAAAGAAGAAAAAAATTCAAAATGTAAGTAATGTTACAAAGATGAATAAATCAAAATGGGGCTTCCTTTTAGCTACAGCTGTGCCAACATTTATTCTGTATATATACGTATGTATTGTGCCGATGATAAGCTCAATTGCAAATAGTATTTATGATTGGAATGGATATGGTCCAAAAAAATTTATAGGTTTGCAAAACTACATAAATATATTTAAAGATGCAGAATTTTGGGAAGCATTCAGAAATGATATTATAATTGTATTTTTCAAAGAAATAATAATAGTGGCATTAGCAGTTTTGTTTGCTGTATCGCTTACAAAAGCTAGGCTTCACAAAAAAGAAGTTAGTATATACAGATTTTTATTCTATATACCTAACATACTGTCTGTTATTGTTATTTCGATGGTATGGAAATATTTTTTTGAAAGTTTTGACAGTATTAATGCCGGATGGAATATTTTTTCCACAGAAAATGGTATATGGGTAGACCATCCGCTACCACTTATTATTTTTATAGCAAGCTGGTGTGGTATCGGTTACTATATGATTGTATTGATTACATCAATTAATAATATTTCAAAAGAAAAATATGAAGCAGCTTCTCTAGATGGGGCAGGTCAGCTTAGACAATTATGGTATATTACTTTACCTGAAGTAAAACCACAGATAAGATATGTAATTATAAACGTATTATCCGGGTCATTAGCTGTAAATATGAACCTTATTCTTCCATTGACAGGAGGACAGAATCATACAAATGTAATGGGATTGTATGTATATAATTATGGTACAGGACAGATGAGCATGGTTGGATATGCATATGCAGCAGCAGTTGTGCTTATGGTAATTAGCTTTATATTATGTTTCTCTGTTAATATGTACATGAAGAGAAAGGAGGAAGACTAATGAAAAAGATTGATTTACAGTTATCAAAAAACACAAAATCTGTAAATAATGAAATCAAAGGCAGTATATCCTCCAGAGTTACAACATGGATTCTAAGATGCTTTTTGCTTATTTGGTCATTCATAATTGTATTTCCGCTTTTTTGGATGATATATACATCCGTAAAACAAAGAGAAGAATTTATTGCAGATAGATTTGCATTACCAAAAGATATTTGGCTTCCTAACTATCAGACGGCATGGACTAATTCTAGTGCAGATTCATCATTATTACATTATTTTGGTAATACGTTCATTATTGTTCTTATATCAACAGTATTACTTCTAATAATGGTGGCAGGTACATCTTATGTTTTAGCAAAATATAGTTTTAAGGGAAGAAAAATTTTTGAAAACTTTTATTTTATTGCGATGATGATTCCGGCAGTGCTGGTTTTAGTACCATTGTGGTTTCAGTTAAGAAATCTTGGAAGTTCAGTATTTGGTTCTAATAGTGCTGTTAGTGATAATATTTTTACGGTCAGTATTATATATGCAGTACAATCTGTACCTGTTTATGTATTCCTGTTAGTAGGATTTATCAGAAAGATAGATGACGGTTTTATTGAGGCGGCAGTTATCGATGGAGCAGGAGAATGGACTATTTTTTTCAAGGTTATTGTTCCGTTCATCAAACCTACATTAATGTTTATTGCATTAGGTAATATTATGAATGTATGGAATGAATATACATTAGCAAGAACATTCTTAGAAAGTGAAAAGAATTATACTATTTCAGTTGGTATACAGAGTATTCAGAATGCGTTTACATACAGTTTTAATTATGGAGCGTTATTTGCTACATTAGTATTATCGATGATTCCAATATTAATTTTGTATGTATTGTTCCAAAAACAGATTCAGACGGGAACTGATATGGGTGAAGGGATTAAAGGCTAAACCATATTTGCAAATTTATGTACGGATGAAAAGGTTGATAGAAAGGAGGAGGTATATCTGTAATTGACATCTAGATGAGTCAATTACAATATACCAGGAAAATAATATGGGATGTAAATTTAAAAAACTTATTGCATTATCAATGTCAGTCTTTATGATAGGACAAGCATTACCTGCTATGAATGTCAAGGCAGATAATGAAGGTAATGATAACAAAGTCAACAGTGAAATTATTAACGGTGATTTTGAAAGTGAACTAAAAGAATGGAGCATTATTCAAGGTGATAATAATGCTTTTAGTACAGAAGAAAAAGATACTGAAAAAGGTGAATCATTAAAAATTGCACCAACAAATGTGGGTGGAACATTTGAAATTGGGACAACAGCCTGGGAAGTTGAAGCATCTACAACATATATTATTTCATATGAAGTAAATGTAGAAGAATATAAAGGACTTGTAAGTTTTTCTAAATATGAATTCACAAGTGATTGGGGATTAAACGAAAGCGGCACAGTACTTAATGGTGGCAAGATTGAAAATACTACTGATGGATGGGAAAAGATTACATATAAGTTTACTACATCAGAAAATACCAGAATTGTTCAGTTAAGATTAATGATGAACGAAGGTGGTGTGACATATTTTGATAATGTTATCATGACAAAAGAAAGTAATGATGCTAATATTTTATATAATGCTGATTTTAGTAACAATGATAGTGGGTGGTCAAAAAATTCAGCTCCACTTAAGGAATATGTTAAGAATGTACCAGTAGTTGAAACAAGTATAAAAAATTTAGACAATATCGAAAAATTTACTATGGAAGATACAGATACATTTAATACAACTTTTCAAGATAAGAGTGGTGCAGATGCAAACGATAAGATACAAATCAAATCTGAAGCAGAAAATAAATATATGCACTATGAATTAGGAAATGTTGCAGCATATACAGGCAGAAGTTATGATTTAGTACCAGGAACAAAATATATAGTACAATATAAATATAGAATAAGTGATGTATCCGGACACAGTATTGCATTAGCATTACAGGAAAATAATGACTGGAAAATGAATTATATTGAGGATTACTATACTGTTGATACAGACGGATGGGTTACTGCTACAGCAGAATATACACCATATAGCACAAGATTAGATGTGTTTGTTGCATGCTATGGAAGCAAAGAGAATAAAGCAAGTATTGATGTGGATGATTTTAGAATTTATACATCAAAGAATAAGACATATGAAATAGTTGATAATGTTGTAAAATATGATTTCGAAGATGATATTGTATTTAACAATGCTACATCTCTTAGAACAGAGGATAATAATAAATATTCTTATTATAAACAAACAAATGCAGATTGCCAGACACAGTATAATATAGCTTTAGAAGCAGGTAAGGAATATACTATTTCTTTCAAAGCAAAATTAATAAGTGGCAACAATAACATAATTGCTTTATGGCTTACAGATTTTACAGATGCAGAAAAATGGCAGGAAAAACCAACTGAAATGACATCAGATTGGAAAGAATATAAATATAAATGGACTCCTGAAAAGACAAGTACATATACACTTTTAGTTTCAAAATGGGGTGACTCAGAAGCTGAATTTGGTATTGATGATTTTAGCATTGATATTATAACAGAAAAAGAAGAAGTAGGAACAATTGAAGAAGGATATGGCAGTGATATAGGTTACAATAAAACTCCAGGTCTTGTAATTAATACTGACACATATGTATGGAATTGGGCAACAGGATACAATAAAATTATGGAAGAAGGAAAAACATATAATTTTGGATTCTGGTATAAAACAGAGAATGTAGGAGATGATTTCTCTTTTGTTCCGGTTGTTAACAATCATAACGGTTCAAGAATCGAATTGTGTACAGCAATAACTACAGAAAATGATTGGACATATGTATCTGGAGAATTTACAGCTCCAACATATAATGAAAATGTTGGAATTAGAATTGGTTTTGAAAGAAAAGGTCAGGGTACTGTATATTTTTCAGGTCTTACGTTAACAGAAAAGAAAAATGTACATATACATCATGGACACCATATTGATAAAGACGAACCGACATGTAATAAAGAAGGAAAAAGAGAATATGTATGCGATGAATGTGGTGGACATGTTTATTATGATGGCATTGCAAAAACAGAACATGATTTTTCAATAAAAGTAAAAACAGTTGATTCTACATATACAGAAAAAGGTTACACCGAATACAAGTGTAAACATTGTAATGAAACTGAAAAGAGAGATTGGACAGAAGTAAAGAAAAAACCAGTAGAAACAACACAAGCACCGGCAAAAATAAAGAAACCTGCCCAGGTCAAAAATGTAAAATTGACAGCTAAAAAGAAATCTTTGAAGATTACATGGAAGAAAATATCTAATGTTAAGAAATATCAGGTACAGATTTGTACTTCAAAGAAGTTTAAAAAAGGTGTTGTAAGTAAGACAGCTTCAAAGAACTTGTTGACGGTTAAAAAATTAAAAGCAAAAAAGAAATATTATGTTAGAGTCCGAGCAATTAATACATCTGGCAAGCAAACAGTTTATGGCAGCTGGTCAAAAGTCGCAAACAAAAAGACTAAATAACATGATTAAAAATTAATTGAATTTATTTATAGCAAATATTATTAAGTAAAGTTTATAAAATATTAAGATTAATATTTAAAATTTTAAATATAATGCAGAGCAGTTTTAAACATGGTTTCATTGCAGTTACAAAATATATTTTTAAACAGATATATCTAAGTAAACTGCTAAATAAGAAATCTAAGTGGTTTTTTAAGATGAAACTTGTACAACTGTTCTGCATTTTATATAATTAATTTATAAACAAAGAATAAGGTATTAAATATACAGATATAAGTTGTGAGAAATTATACAAAAGAAAAATCGATTTTTATAATTGAAAAGATTATAGAAAGAGGATGAAATTAGAAAGGAGCATACATTTTGAAAAAAAATAAAATTATTGCAGTAGTATTAGTATTATCAATGATTTTGTCGGGAAATGTTATAAATATAGATGCGACAACGTTAAACAAAGATGAAAGTTCTAGTGTTGAAAATTCAGGTTTTGAAGAAAAAAGAATTAACAATGTCAAAAACTGGACTAACTGCACAAGAAATACTGATAAAAATTATATTAAAACAGGAAATGCTTCTGCTAAATTAAATGGATATAATGAAATGAAATCTGACAATATATCTGTAGTGTCGGGTGCTGTATACACTATAGGTGCATATGTAAAAACATTTAGTCAAAATGAATATGTGTATATGGAAATAATTGAAAATTATGCAGATGGTAAAAATAGCACTACACAAAGAATTCCTTATTTCTATGGCAAATCAGAAGATTGGTACAAGCTTCAAGGAGTTGTATGCATACATGACAATGTATCAGATATAAAAATAAATATAGTGAATAAATCAGGACAGGCAATCTATATTGATGATGTTTTTATGATAAGAAATACTTCAACACTTACATCTGAACTATTAAATGAAGATTTTGAAAGTGTTAATGAAGAGGATGGAAACGAGTATCCGGCAGGATGGAGAATAGAACAGACAGGATATTATGAAACTAATACATCTTTGAGTAATATTGATGATTTTTGCAGCAACAGTGAACATTATCATAATGGAAATAAAAGTCTACATATAAAAAAATCAGGAAATAATGGATTGACAACTATAGCAAATCCCAATTTATTTGAATTAGAAGATGGTTATACAGGAATAAGTTGGGGACTATGGTATAAAAGTAAAAACAGCAGAGCTATAATAAAAATCAATTTAAATATATATGACAAAGAGAAAAACTTGATTGAGGTTTTGCCGGGAAATCAGGCAGTTATGTCAGGCTCAAATGAAATTAGCCAGTGGACTAACCTTATGACTACAGATGATATACCGCAGGATGCAAAATATGCCTCGTATGAGATTGTATTTACTCAAGGATTGACGGATGTATATATTGATGACATATATTGTAAATATACAGAAAATTATTATGAAAAAATAGTAGAGTGGAATGACTTTTCTTCTGTTTCTGATGATGGAAAAATAGGAGATTTTGAACATATAGGAAATGTTAATGCAGATGATGGAACATTGAAAATAGAAAATGGCAAAGCATATAAAAATGTTTATACTTTAAAACCTGGATACACATATGAGATTGTGACAAAATATAATGCTAAAAACAATAGTAATATAAATATTATTTTTTATGACCTGGAAAATAAAATAATTGAAGAAAAGAATTCAACATTAGAATTAACAGAGGAACAAGAAGAGTTTAGTGCAAAAATAGGAGTGCCTGATAATGCGCTGTATGCTATTTTAGAGTTTGAGTCAGATTCAGAACTTGAAGTGTCAAATTATGTGATTTATGAATATTCTGCTAATATAACAGACGAAGTCTGGGATGCTAATTGGATATGGTATCCGGAAGATGCATCTAAAGATGCAATTTGGCAATATAGATTTTTTAGAATATATTTTTCGCTTCAAAATAAAAAGATAAAGAGTGCCTATATTCAGTTTGCAGCAGATGATAGTATACAGCTTTATCCATCAATTAATGAAAATTGGATAGGTGGCAATAGTTATAAAGAAAATGGAAAAAGAAGTGTTAAGGTGT
This sequence comes from uncultured Eubacterium sp., assembly GCA_964461415.1. Classification (GTDB taxonomy): domain Bacteria; phylum Bacillota; class Clostridia; order Lachnospirales; family Lachnospiraceae; genus Eubacterium_G. The sequence continues at coordinate 18,456 of CAYWUE010000014.1, read as the reverse complement.
ATGAAATTAAGAGCAATCAGCTTGTTGCAGGACAAAATGTTATAACGGTACCTGTTATAAATGTAAATGATGATGCCGGTCTGATTTTTGAGGGGGAAGTTATTTATGAAGATGGAACAACGGAAAAAATAATGTCAGGAGTAACTTGTGACACATATGTAAGCAAACTTGATTGCACTGAATCGTTAAGCGATAGTACATATTTGGATTTTATTAAGGAATATGAAAACGGAAAAGTAAAAGGTGATTGGCGTAAAAATAATTACAATATGAGTACGTCAGGGTATGAATGGAAGAAAACTGTTAATCTTGGCGGTGCAGATAATAAGGTATCATACTGTTATGACTATATGGATAGAACTACATTCGCACTTAAAACGGATTCAGATAATGAAGAAAATGTAGCGGCAGGCGAAAAAGTATCGATAAATGCTAAAGTTTCTGACATTGATAAACTTGAAAATAATAACGAACAGGTTACTGGAAAATTATTTTCCGTAAAAGGAGACAGTATAATTAATGGTAAGTCTTTGGCTACATTAAATATAAATTTAGAAAAAGCTGATAATGAAACATTAGAATTTAAATTTGAAACACCGGATTATCTACCTGAGGGAAAATATGAATTACGATTAGATGAGAAGAAAGTTGGATTATACGAATACAATAATGATATTAAGGGTAAAAGAAATAATAACAGATTAACATATTTAAATATTACAAATAATAGTATTGATTTGTGTACAGCAAAAGTAGAAAAAAATGATAATGGTTCAGTTTCACTATATATTAATAATAAAAAAACTGCTCCTGTTATGTATCTTAGAACACATATTGAGAATTATTATAACTATAATAAACTATCAACAATTAAGGATTCAGGTATAGAGCTATATGGCACGTACAATGGATTTTTAAATGGTTTTGATTATCAATATGTTGATGGAAAACCCATGATATGGAAGGGAATGGATTCATCGAATAATCCTGTCATAGATTATGATTTGTTTGACTATGAAATCTATAGAACTCTTGATTTGAATCAAAATGCTAAAATTATGGTTCAAATAAATATAGATGCGCCGGAATGGTGGAAAGAACAAAATCAGGATGAATTAATAATGCACCATAATGGAGATTATATATGGGATACAACTTCTAGACAGGTTTCAATGGCCTCAAAAAAGTATAAAGAGGATGTTAATAAAGTAATAGAATTAATAGTTAAGCATATGAGTGATTCAACTTATGCTTCAAGAGTTTTTGCAATAAAATTAACACAGGGAAGAACATTTGAATGGATGACATATGGTGTGTCAAGTGGTGTTTTAGTTGACTATTCTAATTGTGCAAAAAATTCATTTAAGGAATATATAAAAAATAAATACAAAACAGAAGATAATCTAAAAAAAGCATGGAACAATGAAAATATAACCTTTGAAACAGTCGATATACCTACAGCTCTTGATAGGTCAGATGCAAAATATATTTCTTTGGTAGATGTTGCTACTCAGAGAAATGTCATTGATTATAATGACTTTTTAGGTCAAATCCAGTCAGATTGTTTAATAGAATGTGCAAAGACAGTAAAAAGTGTAAATAAAGATTGGCTTGTTGGAGCTTATCATGGATATACGTGGAGTTTTGTTGCATCAGAAGCAATAGGTTCTGCACATACAGCAATTGATGATGTATTAAATAGTGAATATATTGATTTTATTTCATCACCTGTAAGTTATTCAGAAAGAATATCAGGATATAGTCCTACAGCAATGGCTATGACGGATAGTGTTAAGGCACATGGAAAATTATATTTTATTGAACAAGATAATAGAACAATTTATGGAGAAGTATTTAAGGATGCATCAGAAGACAACGCAGTTGGACTCACTAACGATTTAAATGATTCCATAAAACAGTTGACAAGAGATACATGTTTTGATTTGGTTCGTGGAAATGGATTCTGGCTATATGATATGCAATGTGGCTGGTTTAGCAACACAAGTATTTATAAGAGAATAAATGAAATAAAAAAAGAATATGAAACGGAATATAGCACAGAATCTAATAGTGAAGTTGCTGTATTTGTAGCTAATAAAAATTATGACTATATGACTTCGGATATTGTTAATATGAATCAGTCATCAACGCATTATATTTTCAATTATCTATATAAGGAACAAAGAAAACAATTAGCATCGATTGGAACTTCATATGACACTTATTCATTAGAAGATTTATGTAATGGATATGTTGATAATGAATACAAAGTTAATATTATATTATCACCATTTGAAGTTACAGAAAAACAAAGACAGGCAATAGAAGAAAAATTAAAGAAGGATAATAAGACAATAGTTTGGATTTATTTATCAGGGTTATCCGATGGGAATTCATATTCTTCAGATAATATCAGTGTTTTAACAGATATGAATATAGTATTTAATAATAGCAAATATTCATTAAATGCGACTGTTATAGATAAAATATCAAAAAATGGAGATTTAACAGAAAATAATTTAAAATACGGAAATACTACCGGTGTAACAGGACCATGGACATATATAAATGATGAAAATGTTAATGCTTTAGCAAAATATGATGATGGAAAAATTGCAGCGGCATATGTAAAAAAGGATAATTACACCAGTGTATATTCGGCTGTACCGAATGTATGTAGTGAATTGTTAAGAGACATATGTGAATATTCAGGAGTACATATTTATAGTGAGGATGCTTCTGATATAATAGAGACAAGTAAGAATTATATTGTTGTTAATAGCAACAATGGTGGCAATAAAACTATAGAATTACTAAGTGGAATCAACTATGAAGTTTACGATGTTTTTCAAAAAAAAGAAATAGAAGTTAAAGATAGTACTTTTTCTTTTAAAATGGAAAAAGATGATACAAAACTTTTTAGAATTGTTGAAAAGAAAAAAAATGATGATTCATCGATACCTGAAACAACATTAGGTGATAGCGAAGAAACATCTAAAAATAATTCAAGTGGCAATGAAACAACTACGAAAAATAACAGTGATATTGAAAAGAATACATCAAAGAAGGAGAATGTTACAACTAAAAAAATATCCGAGACAAACTCAAATGACAATAGTAGTGTTTCAAATAAATTGAATAAAGTAAAAATCATTAGCTTTACTAAAAAAAATCTCAAGTCTAAAAAAGCGAAATTATCTTTTAAAAAAGTCAAAGGGGCAAAAAAATATAAAATACAAATTTCAACTAACAAAAAATTCAAAAAAATCTTGTATAAAAAAACTGTAAAGAAAACAAAACTTACAATTTCTACTAAGAAAATAAAAAATCGTAAAAAAGTGTATATAAGAGTTAAGGCCATAGGGGCAAAAAAATGGTCTGCAATCAAGAAATTAAAAATAAAATAAATTCTATAAAGCCAATTTTAATGGGAGAGTTTTCGGTATTTACCGGGAGTTGTCCCATATTTTTTTTTGAAACATCGATTAAAATATGAAAGATTATCAAAGCCGGATTCAGCGGCAATATGTATAATATCATCTGATGTTGTAACTAAAAGATTTGTAGCTATATCCAAACGATAATCATTAAGATATTGTACAAAACTTTTGCCCATTGATTCTTTGAAAAACTTCATAAAATATGATTTGCTATAGTAACAATACTTAGATATTTCGTCTATGGATATATTTTGTTTATAATTTTGAGCTACATATGAAAGAATAGATTTTAATTTTTCTAAAGATTTTTGATTGGTTATTTTTTCGTCATAGTTACTAAAATTAGAAAGTAACGTAAAAAATAACTGAAAAAGCTGTGCCTTAACAGATAATTGATAGGCATAAGGTCGCAAATCACATAATCTATCTATTTCATTTATCAGATTAGAAATTAATGGGTGTATAGATGATTCATTATTAAATACAGGGCTTAAATCAAGTTTTCCTGACAAAAGTGGCTTTAATAGATTATCATTATATAAATCATTTCCGGAAGATTTTAAAAGTCCGGGATTAAATATTATATTTTCATATTCCATAATTTCATTCTCTTTTTGCGTTATTGAATGAAGTTGTCCGGGAAAAACAAATACTATATCACCGGCATTAACTAAATATGAGTTAAGATTAACATTAATATATCCACATCCTTTTTTTATGACAATGATTTCTACATCATTATGCCAATGTAAGGCAATTGATTTAAAATCCAAGGGAATGGAACAAATATAAATATTATAAGGAAAATCATCTGGTGTATGATTTTTTGTTTCGTGATAAATATTATATTGATATTCGTTCATGTGTTCCTCCTATAAAAGATAGTATTGTACAAAAAAATAAAAGAATTATGCAATAATTAATAGTTTTAAAGTATTATAATGTAATTAAAGCATAAATGTCAAAATAAATATTAATGACAGAAAAAATACATGGAGGTTGACAATATGAATATTTCGGAATTTATTAAATCAAAATATAACAAAACAATTTCAGAATGCAGTAATGAGGAAATTTATTACGGTCTTATGGAAATGACAAAACAAATTTCAGCTAAAAAAAATAGAAAAGAGAGCAAGAAAAAACTTTATTATATTTCAGCTGAATTTTTAATAGGTAAGCTTTTATCAAATAATCTGATTAACTTAGGAATATATGAACAAGTAAGAGAAGAACTTGCAACTAATGGAAAAAACATATGTGAGATAGAAGAAATAGAAAATGAACCATCTTTGGGAAATGGTGGTTTAGGAAGACTTGCAGCATGCTTTTTAGATTCTATTGCAACATTGGGACTTAATGGAGATGGTGTAGGATTAAATTATCATTTCGGATTATTTAAACAGATATTTAAGGATAATAAACAAAATACTATCCCTGATTCATGGATAACTAAAAATAGCTGGCTTACAAAAACTGACACTACATATAAAGTTAATTTTAATGGATTTTCTGTCAATTCAAGAATGCATGATATAGATGTTACAGGATATGACAGTCAGACAAATAAACTACATTTGTTTGATATTGAAAGTGTAGATGAAAATATTGTAAAAGATGGAATATCTTTTGATAAAAAGGATTTAGAAAAGAATCTGACATTATTCCTATATCCGGATGATAGCGACGAAGATGGAAGAATGCTAAGAATTTATCAGCAATATTTTATGGTATCATGTGCAGCCAGGTTAATACTCGATGAATGTATGGAAAAAGGATGCAAATTGTATGATTTAGCTGACTATGCCATGATTCAGATTAATGATACCCATCCAACAATGATTATTCCTGAGCTAATTAGATTGCTTCTAGAAAAAGGAATGGATATGGATGATGCGATAGAAGTTGTTAGAAAATCATGTGCATATACCAATCATACAATATTGGCAGAAGCATTAGAAAAATGGCCACTATCATATTTAAAACAGGCTGTACCACAGTTAGTTCCTATAATAAAAATATTAGATGAAAAAATAAGAAAAATATATTCGGATGAGACACTTTATATAATTGATAAGGATGAAAGGGTTCATATGGCACATATTGATATTCATTATTCAATTAGCGTAAATGGAGTAGCATCTTTGCATACAGAAATATTAAAAAATGTTGAGTTGAGCAATTTTTACAAAATTTATCCTGAGAAATTTAATAATAAAACGAATGGAATAACATTTAGAAGATGGCTGATGCATTGTAATAATGAACTTACTGAATATATAACAAGGCTTATAGGTGATGGTTATAAAAAGGACGCAAGCTTATTGAATGATTTGTTAAAATATAAGGAAGATACAAATGTCTTAGAAAAAATACTTAACATTAAACAAATCAAAAAAAATCAATTACAAAAAGAATTGATGAAAAAACAGAATATTTTAATTGATGAAAATTCAATATTTGATATTCAAATAAAACGTCTGCATGAATATAAGCGTCAGCAGTTAAACGCATTATATGTAATTCATAAGTATTTGGAAATAAAATCCGGTAAGATTCCGACAACTCCAATTACAGTTATATTTGGTGCAAAGGCAGCACCTGCATATACCATAGCTCAGGATATTATACATTTAATTCTTTGTTTACAAGAATTGATAAACAATGATAATGATGTAAATAAATATTTAAATGTTGTAATGATAGAAAATTACAATGTTACATGGGCAGAAAAACTTATTCCGGCATGTGATATTTCAGAACAAATTTCTTTGGCATCAAAAGAAGCAAGTGGTACAGGAAATATGAAATTCATGTTAAATGGAGCTGTAACTCTTGGAACAGAAGATGGAGCAAATGTTGAAATACATCAATTAGTAGGTGATGACAACATTTATATTTTTGGAGATTTAAGTGAAGTGGTCGTAGATAGATATGCGAAAAAATCTTATAATGCAAAAAAATATTATGAAAATGATATGAAGTTAAGACGAGCTGTTGATTTTATTACAGGAAAAGAACTTTTGAAAATAGGTGATAAAGAATCCTTAGAAAGATTATTCAATGAACTTATTTCAAAAGATTGGTTTATGACATTCCCGGATTTTGAAGAATATGTAAAAACAAGAGAAAAAGCATACTCGGATTATGAGAATAGAACAGAGTGGGCAAAAAAAATGCTTGTTAATATCGCTAAGGCGGGATATTTTTCATCAGATAGAACCATTGGGGAATATAACAAGGACATATGGAAGCTATAAAATAATAAATTTAAAAGAAATCTGAAGAGCGACTAGTGAGTGGAATTTTAAGATTTCTTTTTTTTTATGTAGCAAAAACATCAACTGCTATATAGAAGAAGAATTTTAGATGAAAGATGTATTAAATTCATAAAAGAATGTTAAAAAAATAACAACTACATGTAAAAATGCACAAAAAAACCTTAAAAATACATACAAAAAGTCGAAAAATGAAAAGTTGTGGAAAATGTATTGAAAACGTTTCCGAAAAATGCTACTATCTGATTACAGGAAACGTTTCCAAAAAGAAAAATGATTCTTTGGAACGGAAAAATAAATTTATGAAAAGGAGATAATGATATGCGTAAAAAATTATTAAGCATTGCATTATGTGCAACAATGGCAGCCGGATTATTGGCTGGATGTGGTAGTGGTTCGGATGGTAACAAGACAAGTTCTAGTGGCTCAGTATACTGGTTAAACTTTAAACCAGAAGCAGATGAGGCACTAAATGACATCGCAAAGACTTACAAAGAAGAAAAAGGAGTAGATGTTAAGGTTGTTACAGCAGCTTCGGGTACATACGAACAGACATTAACATCAGAAATGGAAAAAACAGATGCACCGACATTATTTGTGGTTGGAAATGAAAATGCATTAAAAACATGGGGGTCATATTGTTATGACTTGAAAGACACAGATGTTTATAATGAATTGAATCTTGATTTAAAATTAGTTGATTCGGAAGGAAAAGTTTGTTCTATAGGATATTGCTATGAAAACTATGGACTTATTGTAAACAAAAAATTATTAAAAGAAGCCGGACATGAAATTTCAGAAATAACAAATTTTGAAACATTAAAAGCAGTTGCAGAAGATATTCATTCAAGATCAAAAGAATTGGGTTTTGATGCTTTTACATCTTCAGGAATGGATGGTTCTTCATCATGGAGATTCTCAGGACATTTAGCAAACCTAGCATTGTTCTATGAATCAAGAGATGCCGGAACATGGACATCAACTCCATCAGAAGTTAAAGGAACATATCTTGATAACTTTAAAAATATCTGGGATTTATACACAGCTAACAGTGCATATGATAAGACAACATTAGCTACAGGTGGTTATGATGCTGAAGCAGAATTTAAGGAAGGAAAGGCAGTATTCTTCCAGAATGGTACATGGGAATATGCAGCACTTAGTGAAACAATTGCAGATGAAGACCTGCAGATGATTCCTATTTATTGTGGCGTTGAAGGAGAAGAAAATGCAGGACTTTGTTCTGGTACAGAAAACCTTTGGGCAGTTAACTCAAAAGCATCAGAAGAAGATATTCAGGCAACACTTGACTTTATGAAATGGTTAGTAACATCAGAAGCAGGAACAAAGATGATGGCTGAACAGTTTGGTGCTATCCCATACAAGAATGCAGCAGATAGCGGCAATGTTTTCTTGGCTGACGGTGAAAAATTACTTAGTGAAGGAAAATATAATGTTGAATGGGCATTCAATTTTACTCCTAACGTAGAAGAATGGAGAGCAGGTGTAGTAGCAGCCATGAATAAATATGACAATGGTGGCAGTTGGGATGATGTTAAGACAGCATTCGTTTCAGGTTGGGCTACACAGTATAAGAGTGCAAATGAATAGTAGTATATAAAATTAAAAATGTAAAAAGCTTGGGGCGGGCAGTAATGCCCCGCCCTTAATTTATACAATAGGAAGTTTTTATACAGAAGTGGCATATACCGTAATAACTTTGAAATACTCTAAGATATGTTCTTCATGGTTAAAACCGGAATGCTAAAATACATAAAGAAGATAGAAAGGAGAAAGCTGTGGCAAAAAATAAGAAATACAAGAAAAATGCAGCAGAAATAACTTCACCATTATTACGAAGACCTATTCAAAGATGTTTTTGGCTGTTTTTAGCACCTACATTTATAGCTTTCGCGATTGGATTTATATACCCGTTCCTAAAAGGCGCATACTTATCATTTTGTTCGTTTACAACAACAAGTGATGCTCATTGGACAGGTATAGCAAATTATATAAAAGCGTTTAAGGACGCAACATTTATTCATGCATTCTGGTATACGGCTTTGTATGCGTTGGTTTCGTTACTTATAATTAACATATTAGCCTTTGCTGTGGCATATATTTTGACATTAGGCATAAAAGGAGCAAATATTTTTAGAACAGCATTTTTCATGCCAAATCTTATAGGTGGAATTGTTCTTGGATATATTTGGAACATGATATTTAACGGCATTTTATCAAAATTTAATACTTCAATATTAATGGAAACAAAATATGGTTTTTGGGGCCTTATAATTTTAATGTGTTGGCAACAGGTTGGTTATATGATGATTATTTATATTGCGGGATTGCAGGCAGTTCCTGAAGATTTGATTGAAGCATCAAAGATTGATGGAGCAAGTAAATGGCAGACATTGATTAATGTAACTATACCAAATATAATGCCTTCGATAACAATATGTTTGTTCCTTACATTGACAAATGGATTTAAATTATTTGACCAGAATCTTGCATTAACAGCTGGTCAGCCATATAATTTTGAGTCGGATGGAACAATTGTAAAAACAACAGAAATGTTAGCGCTTAATATATATAATACATTCTATGGACAGAATGTGTCAGCAAGAGGTGTTGCTCAGGCTAAAGCAGTGATTTTCTTTATTTTAGTTGCGGGTATTTCTGTTATTCAGCTTAAGGCTACAAGATCAAAGGAGGTGCAGCAATAATGAGTAAAAAGAATAGAGAAGCAAGTGCTACACCTAATAAAAGCAAAAATATAATTACGATAATAATGTCTATTGTAACTATTATTTATGTGAGTCCTATATTTATTGTTTTAATGAACTCATTTAAGGGTAATACATATGTTAAAACACAAACGTTTTCGTGGCCTACATCAGAAACTTTTGTAAAATTAGCTAATTACATTAATGGATTTACCTTTGGAAATTATCCGTTTCTTAAATCAATAATGTTTAGTTTTATCATTACTACTCTTTCAACATTTTTGATTTTGTTATGCACATCAATGGCTGCATGGTATATCCAAAGAGTTAATACATTAGCGTGCAAAATATGTTATTATTTATTTGTATTTTCTATGGTTGTACCATTTCAGATGGTTATGTTTACATTATCAAAAACAGCAGATTCATTAAAGCTTAATACACCATTCACTATTCCTATTATTTATTTAGGCTTTGGTGCCGGAATGGCAGTATTTATGTTTACAGGATTTGTTAAAGGACTTCCATTAGAAATTGAAGAAGCAGCAGCGATTGATGGATGCGGTGCTATAAGAACATTTTTTATAGTTGTATTACCTATGTTAAAACCTACATTGATTTCGGTAGGAATATTAGAAATTATGTGGATTTGGAATGACTATTTGTTACCATATCTTGTATTAGATAGAACAAAATACATGACTATTCCGATTCATATACAGTATTTACAGGGAAGTTATGGAGCTGTTGATTTAGGTGCAACAATGGCACTTATTATTTTAAGTATTATACCTGTAATTATTTTCTATTTAACATGCCAAAAATATATTATAAAAGGTGTTGCTGCAGGAGCAGTAAAAGGTTAATGATAAGGAGATAATATGAGAGGCAGTGGAATTTTGTTACCGATTTTTAGTTTGCCGGGAAAATATGGAATAGGATGTTTTTCTAGGGAAGCATATAGATTTATAGATTTCTTAAAAAATAGTAATCAAAAATATTGGCAGGTATTACCTATAGGTCCAACAAGTTATGGTGATTCACCTTATCAGTCTTTTTCTATATTTGCCGGAAATCCTTATTTTATCAGTTTAGAAAAATTAATTGATAAGGGATTATTAGACGAAAATGAATGTGATAATGCAGATTTTGGCGAAAATAATGAACGTATAGACTATGAAAAGTTATATAATAATCGATTTGATATTTTAAAAAAGGCATTTAAAAGAAGTAATATTAACTGTGAAGATGCATTTTTGAAATTTAGGAATGATAATCAATATTGGCTGAATGATTATGCATTGTTTATGTCTTTAAAAGATAAGTTTGACGGACGCAGCTTTACAGAGTGGCCTGATGACATCAGACTTAGAAAAAGTGTAGCTTTAGAAGCTTATAGAGAAGAACTAAACGAAGAAATCAATTTTTATGAATTTGTACAATATGAATTTTATTGTCAATGGTTTAATTTGAAGAAATATGCTAATGATAATGGAATAAAAATTATTGGAGACATTCCTATCTATGTAGCATATGATAGTTCAGATGTATGGGCATATCCTGAATTATTTCAGTTAGATGATGATAAAAAAATGATTTCTATTGCAGGATGTCCACCTGATGGATTTTCAGAAACAGGTCAACTCTGGGGCAATCCATTATATAAATGGGAATATCATAAAGAAAAAAATTATGAATGGTGGATTAATCGAATCAAGAGAAGTGCGAAATTGTATGATATTATTCGTATTGATCATTTTAGAGGGTTTGATGAATACTATTCTGTTCCTGGGTGTGATAAGGTCGCAACATATGGACATTGGGAAAAGGGACCTGGTATTGAATTATTTAATGCAATAAAAAATGCAATAGGTGATGTTGAAATTATTGCAGAAGACTTAGGATATATGACAGATTCGGTAAGAAAATTAGTTAAAGATTCCGGATTCCCGAATATGAAAGTTCTAGAGTTTGCATTTGATAAGAGAGATTCTTCAGGACCAAGTGAATATTTGCCATATAATTATGATAAGAATTGTGTAGTATATACAGGAACTCATGATAATGAAACGCTTAAAGGATGGCTTGAAAGTATCCAGTGTAATGAAGTAGAAATGATTGAAAAATATGTTGGAAAAAAAATAGATAAGAGTGATGATTTGATAGATGAGATTATCAGATTAGCTCATGCTTCTGTTGCAGATATGTGTATAATTCCACTTCAGGATTATATGCATTTAGGCAGGGAAGCTAGAATGAATACACCTTCAACACTTGGAAATAATTGGTTATGGCGTATCAAATCAATGGAAAGAGTCGAAATTCTTGTGGATAAGATTAAAGAAATTACAGAAATATATGGTAGAAATTAATTGTGAAAACTGCGAAAATATAGCTGAAAAATATTTTCGCAGTTTTTTGCATAAATAGTATTTGTATGTTAGAATACTTTTTTAGACTAACGGGATTGAAAGGAGAATAATGTGCCTAATTTAACAATAAAAGATATCGCAAAAAAATGTGGAGTTGGCATAAGCACAGTTTCGAGAGCAATTAATGACGACCCTGGAATAAATCAGGAAACAAGAAAAAGAATATTAAAAGTTATCAAGGAACTTAATTATATACCTAACAATAGTGCAAGAAATTTAAAAATGACTGAGTCTAATACTATTGCATTATTAATAAAAGGTATTGATAATCAGTTCTTTCAAGGTATGTTAAGAATTTTTGAAGAAGAATTAAAAAAATTAGAATATGGATTTTTATTACATGCCATAGGAGAAAATCAGGATAATATTAGTGTTGCTGTACAGCTTGCAAAAGAAAAAAGATTAAAGGGGATTATTTTTCTTGGAGGATACATTGATCATTTAGATAATAGATTAGACCAGATGGGTGTGCCATATGTTTTGTGTACTGTTGCCATGAATATGAATGAACCAAAGTGGGAATGTTCATCTGTATCAATCGATGATGAAAAGGAAAGTTATAGAGCAGTAGATTATTTGTGCAAAAAGGGACATAAAAAAATTGCGATGATTACTGGAAGAAGTTATGATCAGGCAGTAGGTGGCTTAAGATTAAAAGGATATAAGAAGGCATTAGAGGATAACGGAATAGATGCTGAACAGAATTTAATAAGATATATGAAGGATGATATTACTGAATATTCTGTGGCTAATGGTTACGAAGTGACTAAGGAATTACTTCAATCCGGAGAAGAATTTACAGCTTTGTTTGCAATATCTGATTTGACAGCTTTTGGTGCATATAAAGCAATTTTAGAGTCAGGTAAAAAAATACCTGAAGATTATTCGGTTATGGGGTTTGATGGCATTGAATTATCAGATTATTATCAACCATCTTTAACGACTATGAAACAGCCATGTGAAACTATGGTAAAATCATCTATTGAATTATTAATGAAACTTATAAATGGAGAACAGGAAAAAGAACAGAAAATTTTTGAAGCAGAGTTATTAGAACGTGATTCGGTAAAAGTTTTTGAAAATAAGATATAGAGTTTGTGACAGACTATAAAGTAGTTTATCCTAATCAATTATATTTTATATAATATGTAACTATCCGACCTGAAAATGTTATGCTAAATGCTGAAATTTAAATGAATTTGAATGATTTTTAGGTATATGGTTGACTTTGATGCTTTATCGTATTAAAATATCAAAGTACACGTCACAAAATAAATCGAAATGTGACGACTGGAGAGGTCTGATGACACATATGTGTTGACTCAGGCGCCGAAGGTGTACGGTAGCAAAAAAAATTGCTACTAATCTCTCAGGCAAAAGGACAGGAGGAAAAAATTATGGAACAATTTACAAATTTTTTAGTTAAGGTAGATGATTTGGTATGGGGAATTCCACTTATTGTGTTGATTCTTGCAGCAGGCATCTACCTTACATTGCGTTTAAGACTATTACAGATAGTGCATCTTCCAAAGGCACTAAAGTATATGTTTAAGAACGAAGAAGATGGAGCAGGAGAAGTAAGTAGTTTTGGTGCATTATGTACTGCTTTATCAGCAACAATTGGTACAGGTAATATAGTTGGTGTAGCAACTGCAATAGGTTGTACAGCGCTGGGTACAGCAGTAGGTGGACCAGGAGCATTATTCTGGATGTGGGTTGCAGCATTCTTTGGAATGGCAACAAAATATGCAGAAGGTTTTTTGGCAGTAAGGTACAGGACCATAGATGAAAATGGACATGTACTTGGTGGACCGTTTTATTATATTGAAAATGGCATGGGAAAAAAATGGAAATGGCTTGCAAAGGCATTTGCATTTTTTGGAATGTGTGTAGGATTATTTGGCATTGGTACTTTCACACAGGTTAATGGAATAGCATCAGCAGTTCAGTCATTTTTTGATCCGGACAAACAAAATACAGTAAACATTTTGGGAAATGATTATTCTATAGCAATAGTAATTACAGCATTTGCACTAGCTATATGTGTTGGGTTAGTAGTAATCGGTGGTATAAAAAGAATATCTAATGTTTCGCAGGTTATAGTACCGTTTATGGCAATTTTGTATATTGTTGCAGTATTAGTTTTGATTTGTGCTAATCTTGATAAGCTACCGGGAGCATTTGTAACAATATTCAAGTACGCATTTGGAATTAAACCGGTAGCAGGTGGTATATTTGCATCTATTGCAATCTCCATGCAAAAAGGTATAGCAAGAGGTATATTCTCAAATGAAGCAGGATTAGGTTCAGCACCAATAGCAGCAGCTGCAGCAAAGACAAAAGATCCGGTACGTCAAGGACTTGTAACAATGACAGGAACATTTATTGATACGATAATTGTATGTACATTAACGGGACTTTCAGTAGTAATGATGGGAGCATATACAGTGCCGGGAATTGAAGGCGTGGAAGTTACAACATATGCATTCCAGAAAGGATTATATTTCATTCCTGCAGAGGTTTCATCATTTATACTGATGGTTTGTTTAGTATTCTTTGCGTTTACAACTATACTCGGATGGGATTATTACGGAGAAAGATGTCTTGAATACCTTTCAAACAAGAGCAAATTAGCTGTAAATATTTATAGATGGTTATATATATTGGCAGTATTTATTGGACCATATATGACTGTAAAAGCTGTATGGACTATAGCCGATATATTCAATGGACTTATGGCAATACCGAACATCATAGCTTTGTTTGCATTAAGTGGTGTGGTAGCAAAGGAAACAAAAGACTACTTTGCGAAAAAGAACAACGAATAGAAAACGAACACGGTTGAAGTTGCAACCAGTGGTTGGCTATAAATTAAAAAATCTTGACAATAAAAAAAACAGATGTTATTCTTAGGAAGAATTAAATATTCATTAATAGTATGTAACTTTAAGTAGGCATTAACTATACACATTATAAATGTTCGTGTATTGTTGTGCCTACTTTTTTTATATAAAAAGCACGTATGATACACAAGCATTTAGCCAAAAATATAAGAATGAAGGAGAGAAAAAATGAAAGACAAAATTTTTGGTGTATTACAACGTGTAGGAAGATCGTTTATGCTTCCGATAGCTATTCTTCCTGTTGCAGGATTATTACTTGGACTAGGTAGTTCGTTTACAAATGAAACAATGTTAAAGGCATATGGTCTATTAGGAGTTATGGGGCCGGGAACAGTATTTAATGCGATTTTTAAAGTGATGAGTGATGCAGGAAATATTGTATTTACAAATCTTCCGATCATTTTTGCCATGGGCGTAGCAATAGGAATGGCAAAGAAAGAAAAAGAAGTAGCGGCGCTTTCAGCAGCAATAGCATTTTTTATAATGCATGCATCAATTGGAGCAATGATTTCAATAAATGGCGGAGCAGAAAAAATGCTTGAAGGTGCAACAACAGATGTAGTTGGTATCACATCATTACAGATGGGTGTATTTGGTGGTATTATTGTAGGACTAGGTGTGGCAGCACTTCATAACAAATTTTATAAAATAGAATTGCCACAAGTATTGTCATTTTTTGGTGGTACAAGATTTGTTCCGATTATTTCTTCGTTAGTTTATACATTGGTTGGTATATTAATGTTCTTTATATGGCCGGCTATTCAAAGTGGAATCTATTCAGTAGGAGATTTGGTACTTAATTCAGGCTATGCAGGAACATGGGTATATGGATTTATGGAAAGATTACTTATTCCATTTGGTTTACATCATGTATTTTATCTTCCATTCTGGCAGACAGGACTTGGTGGTACAATGGAAGTTGGAGGACAATTAATCGAAGGTGCACAGAATATTTTCTTTGCACAGCTTGCAGACCCTAACGTAACAAAATTTTCAGTTTCTGCAACCAGATTCATGTCAGGAAAGTTTCCACTTATGATATTCGGACTTCCTGGAGCGGCTTTGGCAATGTATAGAACTGCAAAACCGGAAAAGAGAAAAGTAGTATCAGGACTTCTTTTATCAGCTGCCGTAACATCAATGCTTACAGGCATTACAGAACCATTAGAATTCACATTCCTCTTTGTAGCTCCATTACTTTATGGAATTCATTGTGTATTCGCAGGACTTGCATATATGTTAATGCACGTGTTTAAAGTGGGTGTTGGAATGACATTCTCTGGCGGACTTATTGATATGTTCTTGTTTGGTATATTACAAGGAAATGAAAAAACAAACTGGATTTGGATTGTTATTATAGGTATTGTTTACTTTGTAGTATATTATTTCTTGTTCAGCTTCCTTATTAAGAAGATGAATTTAAAGACTCCAGGTAGAGATGACAGTGAAGAAGTAAAATTATACAGAAGAAGCGATGTTGAAGCAAAGAAAAATGGTGAAAAACTATCAGATGAAAACAGTGTTGATGAAATTTCGAAAGCAATCTGTAATGGCTTAGGTGGAAAGAAAAATATTTCTGATATAGATTGCTGTGCTACAAGACTTAGATGTACAGTTTATAAGGCAGAATTAGTTAATGATGCAATGCTTAAATCAACAGGTGCATCAGGTGTAGTTCATAAGGGAAATGGCGTTCAGGTTATATATGGACCAAAAGTTACTGTTATTAAATCAAATTTGGAAGATTATCTAGAAACTGCTCCAAATATAGAGTATAATGAAATTGAAAAATCCGGAAATGAAGAAGTAGAAACAAAGGATTCAAACATTCAGAAGGAGAATGAAACAAAAGTAGTAAAATCAATTGTTATTTCAAGTCCTATAACAGGTGAAGCTGCAGATTTAGGAACAGCTCCTGATGAGGCTTTTGCAAGCAGAATGATGGGCGATGGTGCAGTTGTTACACCTACAGACTCTATAGTTTGTGCACCGGCAGATGGTGAAATTGTATTTGTATTTGATACAAAGCATGCTGTAGGATTTATGACAGATAATGGAATTAGTATGATTATCCATGTAGGTATTGATACTGTAAAGCTTAACGGAAGTGGCTTTGAAGTTATGGTAGAAGCAGGACAGAAAGTTAAGAAGGGCGATGCGATTATGAAGTTGGATCTTGATTATTTAGAGATGAATGCTCCATCACTGGCATCTCCTGTAATGTGCACAGAATTAAAAGATAACCAGAAAATTAGACTTTTAAATGAAGGGAGTATTAAAGCAGGAGAAGATCTTTTTGCAATTGATATTTACCATTAAAGTTTCTAGAAATTAAAAATGTATAGAGTAAAAAAAGCTTTAAATCACAATGCCATTGTGGCAGTAGATACAGAAAAATGTCAAGAATACCTGATTTTAGGAAAAGGTATCGGCTTTGGGAAAAAAGTTACAGAATATGTTACTCCAAGACAGGAAGATACTGTATATTCAATGACTGAATGTACAGAAAGGGGAGCGAGTGAAAATATAGTTAATGCGGTTTCTCCTGAATGTCTTGAAATAGCAGATGAAATATTAAATATTGCAGAAAAAGAATTTGAAAGCATCGACAGAAAGATATTGTTTCCTTTAGCTGACCACATTGAATTTGCAATTAATAGAATAAAAAATAATGAGCAGATTAGTAACCCTTTAACGGATGATATACGAATTTTGTTCCATGGAGAGTATAAGGTTGCTGAAAATATAAAAAATCTATTGAAGGACAGGATGGATATAGATATAGACGAGCATGAAATCGGATATGTGGCTCTTCATATTCATTCAGCAATCGATACTCAAAATGTGGCTCAGTCTATGACTATTGCACAAGGGGTTCGACAATGTATTTCTATGGTTGAAACAAAAACTGGAAGAAAGATAAATGTATTGTCTATTTCTTATAACAGACTTATGAATCATATAAAGTATATGATTGCCAGAGGTATTCAGGGTGAAAAAATTAAGCTAAGCCTTAATGATTATATGGAAACAAAGTTTCCGTTCGAATACAATATGGCTGTTACGATCATCGAAAACATTGGGAAAATGCTTAATGTTAAATTCGATTCATCTGAAATTGGATATTTGGCTATGCATATACAAAGAGTTACCAATGGAGAATTAGATTAAAAATAATTACTAATTTTTAAACCCTTTTTTTTTTTGAAGAAATATGGTATTCTAATCTCTAGATTAAGCCATAGATGTATGATTGGCGGAATGGAGAAAAATATGAACAGAGTTTTATTGAAATTAAGCGGTGAAGCCTTAGCGGGAGATAAAAAAACAGGTTTTGATGAAGAAACATGTGTAGCCGTAGCAAAACAGGTAAAAACTATAGTTGATAAAGGCGTTCAGGTGGCTGTTGTAATAGGTGGCGGTAATTTTTGGAGAGGACGAACAAGCAACAAAATAGATAGAACAAAAGCAGATGGAATAGGAATGATGGCAACAATTATGAACTGTATGTATGTATCAGAAATATTCAGGACTGAAGGAATGGATACAAATGTATATACACCATTTTCCTGTGGAACATGGACTAAGCTATTTTCAAAAGATGAAGCAATAGGTGATTTGAAGGCAGGAAAGGTAATCTTTTTTGCTGGCGGAACAGGACATCCATATTTCTCGAC
>CAYWUE010000013.1:3269-42226 GCA_964461415.1 uncultured Eubacterium sp. | reverse complement strand
CGTGAAGAATATCCGCCGCCTCTGAAATATCCGTTATCTGCAGCATTCCATGTTGTTGCAGCCATAATAGCATCCTGTTCTTCTTCTGTAACATCATACCAAGGCTTCATAACAGGATTGCCATTAGCATCCTTAGCCTTTCCTGTAGCATCAAGACAGCATGCCCCTGAATTAATCAAGTGAATAAAACCGTCAGCATCTTTTGCTTTTCCTTCTACATCATATCCTGTAACACGTTTAACTGCATCACCACTCCAATATGTACGAACATCTGCAAACATCTGAGCTGTATTAGTAAGAAGTTTTGCAAATAGCATTGTAAGTCCATTTAAAACGTCATTTTCTGTTGCTAGCACATAAGGTTCTCTTGCTCCATTCCAGTCAAATGAAGTATTAAGAACTGCTTCTGCAAAGTCACCATTAGGATAGAAATCTGTCCACTGTCTCTGTCCCTGGAAACCTGCTGCAATTGCATTATGTCCAACAGCTTCTTCTTCACAACCTTCCGGAAGAGTCTTGCATCCATTCATCATTTCCTGAATTATGACAGCCATCTTAACCACAAATTCAAACTGTTCTTTTGCTTCTTCATCACTATTTTTAACAAAATCAGGGTTCTTATCAAAACCAATCTGACATTTTTCTTTAGCCCATGCCAAAGCTTTTTCATATTCAGCATGGTCATAGATACCTTCTGACATACGACGGATAATTTCAACTTCGTCTACAGATTCAACTCTCATTCCAAGATAACTTTCAAGAAAATCTGAATCTATAATAGAACCACCGATACCCATACAGATAGAACCAATCTGTAAATATGATTTTCCTCTCATTGTTGCAACAGCAACTGCTGCACGAGCAAATCTTAATAATTTTTCTTCTACATCTGCCGGAATTGTATCATCATCAATATCCTGAACATCATGTCCATAAATACCAAATGCAGGCAGTCCCTTCTGTGCATGTGTTGCAAGAACTGATGCTAAATAAACAGCACCCGGTCTTTCTGTTTTATTACATCCCCATACTGCCTTAATAGTTGTAGGGTCCATATCCATAGTTTCTGAACCATAGCACCAGCAAGGTGTAACTGTAAGAGTAATTGCAACTCCTTCTCTTCTGAATTTTTCTTCGCAAGCTGCAGCTTCTGCCACACGTCCAATAGTTGTATCTGCGATAACAACCTTAACAGGCTCGCCGTTTGAATACTTCAAGTTTTCTTCAAATAATTTTTTAGCAGCTTTTGCCATGCCCATTGTCTGTTCTTCAAGACTTTCACGTACCTTTAATGGTCCTCTACGACCATCAATTGTTGGTCTGATACCAATTACAGGATATCCTCCGATTAATCTGCTTTCTGCCATTTTTTGTTCCTCCTAAAATGTATTTTGATATTATTTTTTTCGTTTGTTATATGTATGCTTAGATTATTTTTTTAAGCTTTTCTCTAAATTTATGCCCTCATATTTTCCGGTGCCTAAGTAATTATAACAAATTTAGATTATTATCTTTAAAAAAATTGCTCCAACCACTGTTTATGATTACAAAGGTTTTCTCTTAACTAGAATTTTTAACATTCAATTTTTGCCACACGCACTACTAAGTTGCTTCCATAATCAAATGGCTTAGTGTGAACAGTTACTTTATTGCCATCCTGTTCGAATTTTAATTCTTCATTATTATCTAACCATTTTACGTTCTTAATTGTTTTGTCGAGTTCAAATCTTTCCTCATATGATACTCCACCTGCTATAGAAACATTTATGTCAATATATGATGGCAAATCATAACAGAATAAATAATAATTATCTCCGTCTGCTAAAACAAAGTCCTTGTCTTTATCTTCAATTTTAATGTTTGTAGGTCTAGGATTTCTAATAGCTTCGTCATAAAACTTAGTCCATACACCGACAGCTTCTAAAATGGCTTCATCCATCTTTCTAAGAGAACCATCACCCATAGGTCCTACATTAAGAAGCATATTAGCTCCATTTTTTCTACATTCTGCAATTTCTTCAATAATATATGCTGACGATTTAAATTTCAAATCATTCCTTGCATATCCCCAATGTTCTCCCATTGTCTCACACATTTCACTGGCGATATATTTAGGTGCTCCCTCCATGTTGATTGGTTGTGTTTTTCCTCGTTCAAAAGTAACACTGTCAAGTTCAATATGTCCTAATTCACCTAATCTTGACAAACCTGTATTATTGATAATCATTGCATCCGGCTGGTATTTACGAATAACACCATACAAAGCATCCTCTTCCCAGTCTACATCTGCATGCCACATACCATCAAACCAAAGACCACCAATCTTTCCATAATTTTTGCATAAAATTTCAACACTATCACGCAAATACTGCAAATATCCCTTGAAATCATTCTCAAAGCTATCCTGATACCAGTCAATAATCGTATGATAAAAGAATGGAACAATCCCTTCAGCATTGCATGCGTCTACAAACTCTCTAACCAAATCACGACCTATTGTATGTACTGTGTCGAGTTCACATAGTCCACATGTATCATACAATGAAAATCCATCATGATGACGGGTAGTTAATGTAATATATTTACATCCTGCATCTTTCGCATTTTTTACCAAATTCTTTGCCCAATCCAAATCAGGATTAAATCTTTTTGTGTATGAATAATATTCTTCATTATCCATCTCACCTGTAATGGTATTAATATGCTTAATCCATTCTCCTCTTTCTATTGAACTATAAATGCCAAAATGTACAAATAATCCTAGTCCATATTTTTCAAAATCCTTAATATACTGTTTTACTATCATCTTTTGTCCTTCCTAATGTAAATTTAATAAAATTGCCTTTAAAATGATTATAATAATGAAATTTTAATTCAATCATATCCGTATTTAATACGAATTTTTTCAACAAATTTCGAACACCATCCGTTCCCTAAAAACAGTTTCACTTAATTCTAATTTTAGGTCAATCACACCATTATTTCAATGTAAAAAATCAATAATAATATTCTATTTATATATGAAAAATGACTATATTATTTTCACATAATAATAGCCACTTTTCTTTTAATTTTTCTTTTCGTTTTTACATTTTATCTTGTCTGCTTTGCAAAATCTGTTACCACTAAATCTTTCATATCAAATTCTTCATCACAGGTAACAATAATTTCTGCCTTGCTTCCTGCTTCCACATCAATATAATTGTCGCTATATGTAAATTTAAAATTATCTTTATGAGAAACGAAGACAGATTTTGCAAACTTATTAGCATGAATCTTCACATTAACCTGTTTTTTATTAATCTGAACCATCTCAACATCATAATCACTTTCAAATTTAACATTCATCCAAAAATGTGGTGAATATAATGTTTTATATATGTTTCCTATTACATCATATTCCACATACAAATAAATATCATCTCTGTCGCAATCAAAATCTACAGGAATTCTAATAGCGTTATTCGCTAAATCCTTAATCAATAATGTATGTTCACAAAGAATTTTCCCATCAAAATTCTTCATTCCATATCTTACATCTACATTATAGGGCTTGTGTAAATCATTAATCAAAGTAAAATGTGTTGCTTTGTTTTTGTCCTCATAAAATGTAGCATAAATAGGTTGGAATGAACGTTTCATTTGATAAAATACCTGTTTTGGTTCACCATAATAATCGATAACAGACCAAGTAGCCTGCGGCCAAATGTCATTATACATCCAGTTCATGAATCCTGAACAAAATCCTTTATATGCTCGCATTATTTCAAGTTCTGCACGAATGGATTCTGCATGAACCAACATTCCTTTAGCAATAAAATCTGTAAGATTTTTAGGTTCTCCATAAAACTCTTTTGCATAAAAATATTCTCTTTCAGCAAAATTCATCTTTACTAATGATGAAGGATTTTCTGTTAGTCTGTCTTCCCAAAGTTCATTCATAGGCCATAACTTATCTTCAGGCATAAATTTCTTAAAACTTTCCTCACTGCATGGTCCTAAAATAGCACATTCTGATGCTAATGGCGCAATCATTTCAGAAATATAACTTCTATAATCTTTTACTCCACTTGTAATGCATCTTTCAAAATTTCCCCAGTGGCAATCACCATTAGTGGGATCATTTCCAATGTCTGTATATGAACAAGGCGACTGACGATAATATGGTCTGGTATTATCAAGATAATTAACTAATCCCGGCAATGTATAATTTATAAGAAAATCACCTTTAGAGTCCTCCCTTGCAAAACTGCCCGGACGCTCATTACCACCGCTCCAATAAACCAATGATGGATGAACACGAAGTCTTTTTACATTATATTCTACTTCCTGTAAGAAGTTATCAACCCACTCAGGTTTATCTTCCGGAATATCAGAGCAAGCCAAGGCTATATCCTGCCATACCATAATTCCTTTTTCATCACATATGTCATAAAAATCTTCTTTTTCATAAATTCCACCGCCCCATATACGAAGCATGTTATAATTAGATTCCACTGCACGATTAATAAACTTTTCATACTGATTATAGGTTACAACTCCTGTAAAACATTCCATCGGAACCCAATTAGAACCTTTCATAAAAACTTCTTTATCATTTATGTATAATGTATGTGTCAGTCTGTTATCTCCATATGGATTTTCTAAAACTTTTACAGTTCTAAAAGCAAATCTGCCTGTTTTCACATGGCAAATCTTTCCATCTCTTATCAATTCAATTTTGTAATTGTATAATGGATGATTTCCGTATCCTGCCGGCCACCATAACTGAAAATCCTCTACTTTGAAATTAATAAAACATTTACTTCCCTGCAAATCACATTCTTTTTTTATGATAGGTTTTCCATTAGGCTTTTCAGAAATATAAAATATAACTTTATCTTCTTTTTTTTCTTCTCCCTTAACCGATATTATACTGCCTGGTGCATAAACATTAAGCAGATTATAGTTTGTTTCAGCAAAAAAAGTTACATCACCATCGTTAGTGGTTTTGTAATGTATATCCTTAATGCGGTACTTAGAACCAACTTCTAAATATACATTTCCCCAAATGCCATATCCTGGCATATCAGGTGCCCAGTCCCAGCCAAAATGACACTGTGCTTTTCTTACAAAAAATCTTTTTCTATTAAACACTGAAATATAATTGCTAGAATCTTCTCCCTTTTCAATAGCCTTCGTTGTGGATTTCATTTCTACTCTTAATATATTTTCTCCACGTTTTAAATAAGGCTTTACTTCATATTCATATGCAATAAACATATTTTCAGTTTTTCCAATTAGTTTATCATTAATATAAATTTCAGAAAATAAATCAATGCCCTCAAATATTATCCTGACAGATTCTTCAGATAATAATTTTTCATCTGCCATTATAGTTGTTCTATACGTAAAATCCTGACCTGCAATCCATTCCATATCAAGATGATTTTTTCCATAATAAGGTTCTTCTATAATGCCTGCATTCCTAAGGTCAATAGTAATATCTCCCGGTACACTAGCCGGTATTTTTTTATCCTCAAAAAGTAATTCCCAATTTTCTACTTTCACTTTTCTCATATAGTATTATGTCCTTCTAAACTTAAGAATCTTTTCAGAACGTTTCTAATAAATCTTATGCTAGAAACGTTCTGTTGTATTAATTATGTCCTGCCCATGTTTTTAACAAATCCGCAGTAATTGTTGTTCCTGTGGTCGGAGCACCCTCTTTATATTTTGTAATTCCTAAGGAATTACAATCACTGGCTAATTGTTCCCATGTATCATTGTTATCGCTATCAGTTTTGCCTTTTTGTACAACCGCTAACAAAACAAATCTTATCGATATGGTCTCTAACTTAATACGCTCTAAATATACCTTAGACTCATCTTCAGTTATTGTTTCATTAACAAGTGCTGTTCCTATATCCGTCTGAGCTGCAACCATATTCTGATAAACATCAGTTTTTAATTTACCGGAATAGGAATAGGAATAGGATAAGTTTGAAAGCTTAAATGATTCTTTCCTAGTCAATCCCCATTTTTCATAATTGCCTTGTGATGTATACCAAACAGCTGACTGACCGCATCCATAATTAGCTCCCCATATAGTAGCTTCTTTTTCCTGAGTAGTATAAAGTTCACTTAAAACATCCCTCTCCGACTCAAGCGCCGACTTCATACTCTCAGCAGCAGGTCCAAAATATGCATCCATAAAATTATCTATTAATGTGTTATATGTATCATCCGACATTTCAGGATTCATAGCCAATTTATGTCTCAGATATGTTTTTAATCTGTTCCAATCTGTTGCCACAGCATTGTCATATTGTACATTGTCATAAATTCCTTTTACACCCATTTCGTATGCCAATTTATAATTAGCTCTCATGGAATTAATACAGTCTAATGGTGTAAGATAGCTTGTAAACATTGTATGGTAGCTCCATAGATAAATATCACCTGTATTACTAACCTTATCTTTCCAATTTTTAAATTCGCCATCTGCATCAGAAGTAAATAAATCAGCTGAATTATCGCTATTTCTAGTTACGCTGTTGTCATTTACAGAATCTGCAAGAGGCTTGTACCAGTTAGCCTGAATAGGTGCATACATTACACTCATCTTAATGTTTTTCTGAGATACAATATCAACAGATGGTGCTGCTACAGTATTATGATAAGCAAGCAATACTAATGTTATATTTCTATCAGGAGCTTTTTCATTCATAATATTTGAAAGTTCCTTCGACATCATATTCATAAATTGAATATATTGATTAGTACGCGTCTGTCCTGCTGTTGTTTCATCATACCAGTTCATATCATCAGCAAGTCCAAACAGGAATTCATTTTTTGATGTGACATCTTTTATATGAATATCATAGAACCAATTCGCGGCTTCCTTTGCCGTCTTTTCATCTAATGGCATATGTCCATTATTATGAGTTCCTGTAAAGTATTCAGTGTCCTGTACAAATGCAGTCTCTGCGTGAGCACTACCTCCAAATACATAATAGTCAGTAACAAAACTCATTCTTTTTTGATATTTTTGACTGTATTTAAGTGTTTCACCACTTTTTCCATCAGGTCGTGTTTCACCGTTCAAATCATATATATAATCAATTCCAGGGTTAAATACTGAATCTTTATCTTTACATTTAACAACTACTGCACTACCTTCATTGTACGTATATGTATAACAATCCCCGGTATAGATTTCTAATTCAATAGCTCTATTAAGCAATTCATAAACTCCATTCAATGTGCCTTGAGTTGTTTTTCCATATACATAAATATTATCTCCAGATAATTTAATTGCATAACCATTGTCTGTGGTCAATCCATCAAAACTCATTCCATTATCAGTAGCCAGTTTTTTTCCAATTACAATTTTCTTATCAGATTCAGAGGCAGAAAAATCTGCCCCTGTACATTCCTTCATAAAATCAATAAATTCGCTCGCCGCAAAACTATCTTCAGTCTCATTATATTCTAAGCTATATAATGCTTCTCCACTTGCATTAACAATTTCACGGCTTGTCAAAAAAAAGATTTATCCATTGCAAAAACTTCTGATATATAAACTTGTGCTTCTGATCCATAGCTTATGTATATTCTATTAGTGTTAGTGATACTAAGATTTTCATATATAAGATTACCAGCCAAATAAACATTCCATGTACCATCTTCATTGACTACAAATTTTACTTCAGCCCAGTTCTGAGATAATTGAACACTCTTATTCCATTCGCTTTTTCCATCATTTAATTCTAAATATTTAGCTGAATTTTCTGAATTTTTAACATAGAATTTTACAATTCCATACTTGGTCAAATCTATACTTGGCAAAGTTTGACTATGATTCCAGCTCTCTGTTAAAAGTGTAGACTTTTCTGCTTCATATATAGGCAATTCAGTATATGAAACTGTTCCTTGTGCATCTTTTGCACAATTCTTTATTACCTTAAATCTAGATGTTGAATCAGATTTAATTTTTCCTCTAAGTTCTGTCATCATCAGTTTTCCTGTTAACAAATATTTCATTTTTAAATCTGACAAATTAGAATCGCATGGTAATGTTGTAGCAGTCCATTTTCCATTAACATATAATCTTAAAACTTCTATGTCTTCTGACTTTTCCATGGTAAGTCTTACTTCTACCCATTCAGAACCATTATTTGATGCAATATTTTGATTGTTAAAATTATCTTCTGCTTTGCAAATTTCCCACCAGGTACTTCCGTCACTCTTCAATGAAAATCTTACTTCCTTATATATAGACAAATCTACATCTGTCATAAGAGCTGTTGCATATGCGTTGTTATTTTTGTCTATAGTTGTTACTTGTTCATATCCTTTTTTTCTGACCTGTGATAATGCTGTTGTATCTGTATTTCCTTCGCAGTATGCCCAAGGATTTGCAGCAATTACAACTTCTTTTGTAGCAATAATATTTCTAAGTTTAGCAAGGTCTAGATTATCTAATACATTATCTTTTACTAAATCATAAATCTTATTATAATTCTTGTTATCTTCTGTATATGAACATACTGCTTTCTTTTCACATACAAGGTCGATTATATCTATTGATTCATCCTTGTTAACATCACCTGTCTCATATGTTTTTTCCGGTTCGTCAGCTTTATTTTTTTCTACTGCAAATACCTGTGAGAAAATATATGTTCCAGTACCATATTTTGCTTTAGTGTTCGAAAGATTGCTCATTGTAATATTTGATTCTCTTTTACTGCCACCTACATATAAATCCCATGTATCATCACTATTTCTTAAATATTTTATTTCAACCCATTTGCTGCCTATAACATTTGCAAAAACATTATCATCTGCATCTGATTTTTTTATTTCAAACCATATATTTTCTGCACTATCTGTTCTTCTTGTATAGAATATAACTTTACTATAATTTTCAAAACTTAAATCTGCTAATTGTGAGTAATTCTCCCACTGTGTAAACTGAACTTTAGTGCATTTCGTAGACTCATATATTGGTTTTTCATCTGTTACGTCTTCTCCGGTTTTATTATTGAAGCTGTCTGCAACAACTTTTAAACTTGAAGTTGCATTTTCTCTTAATGTACCTCTTACTTCTGTCATGTATAATAAAGTACCAGAGGTTGAACTATATTTCATTTGTAATTCATTAAGATTAGCATTTAGAGATAATTGTAAACTATCCTTTTTATTTCCATCTACATATGTTTCAAAATAACCATTTCCTTCGTCTACAAGTTTAATTTCTGTCCACTCATTACCATTACCGGCAATTAAGCTATAGTTACCATCAGACACCTTTCCAATTTCATACCAACCATTATTGATACTTTTTAATGCAAATCTTACTTCACTATAAATAGATAAATCAACATCAGAAAATGTTGTACCGGCATAACAAGAAGTACTACCTGCTACTTTTGTCGCATATTGATATCCACCATCTTCATATGTTTCATTATTAGACATCGTTCCAATCTCATATGCCCATGGTGCTGATACTACCATAGTTCCTGTTGGCGCAACCGGTTCTTTTACGGCAAATAATTCTGTCATATAATACGTAGCACTTCCAAAATTAATCTTTATTTCATTTAAGTTAGACAGGCTTGCATTAGATATTTTTCTATTTCCTGCTAAATCTATATTCCAGGTAGAATCTTCATTTTTTGTCATACATATTTCTGTCCATAACTTTGTTACTGAGATGCTTATATATGTTTCATCCTGTCCGACTTTCATTTCAATATATGCTTCACCGTCGTTTAGATTTTTTGCATAAAATTTCAATTTTTTGTATTTGTTTAAGCCTAAATCATAAAATTTATTATATGCCCATGTAGTTGAAATCTGTGTGATTTTTGAGGATTCATATATTGGCTTTACTGTATCTGCTTCTGTTCCCTCACCATCTTTAGCACAATCTCTGATCGATTTTAGTGATGACTTTGCATCTGTTCTTAATTTTCCTCTAACTTCAGTCATTACCAAAGTTCCGCTCAAAGCAAATTTCATTTGTAAATCTGACAAATTAGAATTAAGTGATATTTGTTTGTTTACCCATCCACTATCTGTCTGGCTTTCTTTTTTTACATAAACCTGAAAATAACCATTTCCTTCATCTACAAACTTTATTTCTACCCATTCACTAGTATTATTAGCAATCATGCTAAAGTTATCATCAGCTACTTTACCAATTTCATACCAACTTGTTCCATCACTCTTTAGAGCAAATCTTATTTCGCTATAAATTGACAAATCTACGTCACTCATCAATCTTCCGCTGTAAGAATCATTGCTTCCGCTTATAACATTTGCATATGTATATCCCTTTTCCGAATATGTATCTGTTGTATTAAGTGTTCCTTTTCCCCATGCCCATGGTTGTATAGCAACTACTACCTCATCATTGTTATTACTTTCTTCTGCCTTTACATAATTTACACTTACATTACCAAATAATGTTGTTGCGATTAATGCCAAAGCCATAAATAATGATAGTATTCTCTTTTTCATCATCTTCTTCATTTCCACTCCTTTCTGCTACTTCTTAGTAGCTTAGGTGTTTGATTGACAATTTTTTCACAATTTTTTATCTCATACAACATTATCCCCACACCTTTAAGGTAATGAGGATAATATTATATACTTCTTATTTTTCAACTCCAAGCACATCTGTCATATGCCATGTGTTGCTTCCGTACTTAACCTTTATCTGGTTAAGATTTGTAATATTTAATTTTTTAACTGTATCATTAGTCTGTCCTGCCACTACAATTTTCCATGTGTCATCACTATTTCTGACAAATTTAACTTCTGTCCAGTTATCTATTACATTTCCTGCTATATATCCTGAAGAATTAGAATCCTGCATTTCAATATAAGCAGATTGTCCAACAGTATTTTTAACATAGAACTTAATCATCTTATAATTATCAAGTTTTATGTCAGGCAATGCCTCATCAAAGCCTTGCGTCCATGATGTAGTCATCTTACTTATCGTTGATATTTCATTAATTGGCTTAAATATATCAGTAACCACTTCACCACCAGCTCTTACGCAATCCATAAGTTTTTTTAGTGGATTTGTTACATCTTCTCTAAGCTTACCTCTAACTTCAGTCATTACCAAAGTTCCGCTCAAAGCAAATTTCATTTGTAAATCTGACAAATTAGAATTAAGTGATATTTGTTTGTTTACCCATCCACTATCTGTCTGGCTTTCTTTTTTTACATAAACCTGAAAATAACCATTTCCTTCATCTACAAACTTTATTTCTACCCATTCACTAGTATTATTAGCAATCATGCTAAAGTTATCATCAGCTACTTTACCAATTTCATACCAACTTGTTCCATCACTCTTTAGAGCAAATCTTATTTCGCTATAAATTGACAAATCTACGTCACTCATCAATCTTCCGCTGTAAGAATCATTGCTTCCGCTTATAACATTTGCATATTCATATCCGCCATCTTTCCATGTAGATGAGTCAGATACAGTTCCATTACCATAAGCCCATGGTGAATTTGCTAGCATAGTTCCCCAGGTCTTGTTTTCTTCCGGTTGCTGACTTTCAGAATCTTCTATAGCAAAAACTTCTGAAAATACATATGTTGCACTACCATATCCTGCTTGTATTTCTGATAAATTAGTAATAGATAATTTTTCAGTGCAAAGTTTACCTGCTCGGTATAAATTCCATGTTTTATCTTTATTTTTTGTCAACTTAAATTCTGTCCAGCTATTAGTCAACTGACATGAACCAAAAACTGTTGTTTCAAACCAAGCATCGCCATCTGTTTTCTTTGCATAGAATAAAACCTTTTTATATTTAGTCAAATCAACATCTTTCATTGCAAATTTGTCAGGTGACCATACTGTATCAGCTATAGTACTTCCGTTTGAATATCTTACAGGTTTTTCTGTATCTGTATATGTTCCTGTATAATCATTAAAGCTTGTTGCAACTTTTTTAACGTTTGTAGAAACATTATCTTTTAGTTCACCTCTTAATTCGGTCATATATAATTTTCCGGATGCACCGAATTTCATTTGTAATTCTGATAAATTTGAGCTGTCACTTATAGTTATAGATGATTTTTCGCCATCTTTATACATTACAAACTTTCCATTTCCTTCATTCTTGAATTCATATTCAACCCAAGAAGATGAATTACCATTTGTCATGTTCCAAGTATTAATTGATGCGTATCCAATTTCCCACCATGCAGAATCTGTACTCTTAAGTGCAAATCTAAATGACTTGTATTCTGACAAGTCTACATCACTCATCAAAGCCCCTGCATATGTATCATTACTTCCATCTATAACTGTTGCATATTCATAACCTAATGTTTTTGCTGTCTTAGTATTATCAGAAACAGCTTTACCATAAGCCCATGGCTGCATAGCTGCCATAATACCTCTTACTTCTGCTTCCGGCTCTTTATAATTCTCATCGTCTATTGCAAAAAGACTTGTGAAGTAAATAGTTGAACCTCCATTTACACATACTTTTAACTGTGATGCTTTACTTAAAGAGCTATCTTTCTTTACTCCATCAACATATAAATCAAAAGTTCCATTTGACACTTTCTTAAGTTCAATCTTATACCAACTGTTGCCATTGTTCTGAATGTAATACTTATTCGTATTTCCTTTTTTATAGAATTCTATCCAGTTAGATGTCTTAAGATCAGCCTTCTTAATAAAGAATACAAGATTCTTATATGGTGCAAATTCTATATCCGGTAAATCTCTTGCCCCCCATTGATCTGCTGTATATGTATATGTTTTTGCTCCGGATATTTTGCTTACAAGTACATAGTTTTCCATCTCGGAGGCCTGTACAGCTACTGCAGGTGCAATAGGTTTGTATGAATTTGAGATATATTCAGGTTCCGGTTCTTTGTAGTTTGAATCAACGATTCCACAAATTGTTGTGTAATGCAATGTTGAATTTCCATTAATACATACCTTTAATTCTGAAATATCAGAAATTGTACCTTTTTGTTTTTCATCATTAACATAAACCTCAAATTTGCCCTTGCTGTTTTTCTTTAATACTATCTCAAACCATTTGTTAGTATTTTTTTGGATATAATATGTCTTATTACCTTCTTTATCTTTCTTATAAAGCTCAAGCCAATTTGCAGTGTCATAATCAGCCTTGTGTAAGAAGAATGTTAATTTACTATATTTTGCAATTTCAATTTCGCCAAATCCAATTTCACCCCACTGCTCTGATGTATATGAATATGTCTTGGCACCACTTGTTTTATCAAGTCTGTCATAATTTTTTATAGGCTGTCCTTCTATTGCTAGTGAGGGTGCTATCGCTTTATATTTTGAAGAAATATAATCAGGTGTAGGCTCCTTATAACTTGAATCCTTTATTCCAACCAAACTTGTAAATAAGATTTCTGAGTCTTCATTAAACATGAACTTCAAATCATCTGCTTTTGAAACCTGTACATTCTTCTTTTCTCCGTTTATATAAACATCAAAATGACCATTTTTCACTTTCTTTAGTTGAACCTTATACCACTTAGTGTCATTAGACTGTATGTACGCTTCTTTTACATTGCCCTTGCTATCTTCATTCTGCAGTACAACCCATGTCTTAATGCTTCTGTCTTCTTTATGTATGAAGAAAACCAAATCTTTATAGGCATCAAAATTTACATCTGTAAATCCAACCTTCTGCCACTGAGCGACGTTATATTTATAAGTAACCGAATCTTTTACATTTTTCATCAATGTATAGTTTTCTGTTTTATCAGCTATAACTGCAATCGGTGAACCTATTGTTTTATATTTTGATGATAAATAATCAGGCTTAGGTTCTTTATAACTAGAGTCCTTTATTCCCATAAGACTTGTAAAGTTAACTTCAGATTTCTCGTTAAATGTTAATCTTAATTCATCTACACTAGCTACTGTTTCATCCTGCTGTTTTCCATTTATAAATACATTGAACTTTCCATTAGTTACTTTTTTAAGTTCAACCTTGTACCATCTGTTATTATTTGTAGCAATAAAATTCTTTTCGTTGCCACTTGCGTCTTTCTTAGAAAATACTATCCAGTTAACGCTCTTCATATCTTCTTTATGTACAAAGAATACTAATTCCTTATACTTATCAAGGTTAACTTCTGTATTGAATGCTAATGAGCACCATGTTTCTGGTACAAATTTATATGTTTTTGCACCCTTTACTTTTTTTACCAACTCGTAATTAGATATGGTTTTTGCATCTATAATTACCGGCATATCTATTACTTTGTATTTCGAAGACAAATAATCAGGTGCAGGTTCTTTATAATTCTTATCGATTATACCTACCATGCTTGTAAAACGAATACTTCCGTTATCACTTACTGCACTAAATAAATGTTCACCGTCAATAACTGGTGTTTCTTGCTTCTCACCATCAATATAGCAATACATTTCATTGCCTTCTTTTTTTAATTCTACACGATGCCATTTGTTATCCTGAGCTCCCATATACATGGTGTCATTTTCATCATCGTCAGTCTGCATAAAGCTAAGCCATGTTGATGAATCTTCATCATCTTTTCTCATAAAGAACAAAATATCAGTATACTTATATATATTTACTTCAGGCATACCTATCTTTGTCCAGGTCTTTGTAGTAAAAGTATAAGTTTTAGCTCCCTTTATACTATTCATAAGAGAATAATTCGTTGTAACCTCTGTTTCTGCAAAGAAAGGTGTGTCGATTAGAACATAACGTGAATCTAATGGTTTTGGTACTACACCCAAAACACTTATCTGAGTATCTTTTTTAAGTTCAAATGTATAAGTACCATTACTGTCTTCTTTCAAAGTCTGTCCATTAGCCTTAACCGCAAATCCAGAACCCTTCTTATAATATTCGTCTATATCTACGTTGAATATTATTTTTGAACCTATGGCATATTCTCTAGGTTTAACATCTACATAATATCCATCACCCTCAGTTACTGTAACATTTGCTCCCTTATAACCGTTGCGTTTTACTACATATATGTTACTTAACTTATATGTACCAAGGTTTTGAAAACACATTTCAATATCGTCTAAATAATTGCAATTAACCTTGAATGAACCATTTACATAAAGGTTAATAGCTCCATCTTCATATTTGAAAAAGAATTCATTCCAATCATCACTTTTGTCAAGTACAACAAATTCTTCATCACCCTTTTTAGCTTGAAGATAATTGCTATTTTTTACGAAGAATTTTAATCCTGCATATTTTCCTATATTTACTTCACTTAACTGTCTGAACTTCCAGCCTGGATTAATTGCTTCGCTTACTGAGGCTGTGAGTTCTAAATCAGGTACATCATATGTATCTACACCATTAAGATTAATATCCGAAAGTACAGGTACGGGATTTCCATTTTCATCTTTTAATAACTCAAAGTCCATATCATCCATAGTACCAGGATCTACATCCACACCTGATATTATCTCAGTATTCTTTTTCACTCCTTCAACTTTAACAGTTGTCTTCTTATCATCAATGGTATAACGATACACACCTTTTTGCGCTGATAACTCATTATTATTAACGCTAACTTTTACATTGCTATCGCTATACTCATCATCTAAGGTGACTGCAAATACCAGCTGCTTTCCTTTTTTTACTGAAGCTGTTCCATTTTCATCTAGAACAATATCTTTTAAAGACACTGTGTATCCTTCATCCCTAGATACATTTAAAGTATATTTTGCTCCAAAAACTACAGTGCTTATTGCTGCAATGATTACCACTACAACAATCGCCGCAATTCCACATATATACTTTTTCTTCATAGCAGTTCTCCTTTCTACTACTTTGTAGTTAATACCGGTAAATTATTCAAGCTATAGCTCCAATCTGAACCAAGCATTTTGGTTGAATTAATCTTCCATATTGCATCCATCTGATTTTCAAATACTAAAATCCCATCAGAAATATTGGACACTGTTTTTCCTTCAGTTACTACAGCAACATTTGATGTTGTAAATCCTTCAGGAACATTTGATGTAAGTTTCATTCCGCTTCCGGCAGATTCAAGTACAATCAAACACTTGCTAATACTTCCACAATCAGTTATGGTATTTGCTAAAATGTTTTTTCCTTGATTTTTACAATTTAATTCAAAATATATATTTTCTAATTCTAATCCATGTCCTCCCATTGAAAGAGCTATTGAATTTCCACTTCCTACAGTAACATTTTTGAATGACAGGTTCTTAATCTTAGCATCTAATAATGCTCCAAAAATTCCTGAATCTGATGTCTTTATATTAGAAATAACATGATTTCCACCATCGATTGTTCCTCTAAAACATTTTTCAGCTTCCGCTGATGCAGTTTTGGTAAGTCCACTATAACTTGTTCCTGAAAAATCAATGTTTTTTGTTACATAATAATAATCAGATAAATTATTTGTTGTACCTAAAACTTCCATCCAGTCCTTTTCATTGTTTATAAGTTTTGTGCTTACAACAACATCAACACTGCATGTTAATTCTCCCGAACTTACCGTCATTGTCGTCGGACCTACTTCTAGCGGAGTTATGGTTCCATTCTCATCAACCTTTGCGATTTTTTTATTGTATATTTCATACTTTAAATCTACTGGTTTTTCTTCTTTAATATTTCCTTCTGAATCAGTTTTACATAAAACAAATTCTGTCTTAATACCTTTTTTATTATTTTTTTCTAAATAATATCCAGCAGATTTAGCTTTCAAATAAGAACCTTCATTCTGATTTCCACTGACAACAACTTTACATTCTGCTGAACTTTTTCCAATTGTTGCTGTTATTATTGCTGTTCCAGCCTGTTTTCCAAGCAATTCTCCATCATTAACTGATACAATATTATTATCACTACTATTCCAGGATACCTTTCCTGTATCTTCTGTTAATGCGTATACTACATCTGTATCACCTTCCATCATGTTGAATGATGTCTGTGTAAGTACAATAGCTTCTCCTTTGTTTGCATCATTTGCACACCCTGTCAGTGCAATCGTCAAAAATGGAATTCCAATCATAATAGCTTTTATTGTTGATATTTTCATATATCCTACACCTCCTATGACTTCTTCCAATTTTCTATTACTGACTTAAGGTCAAATGCAGATTCTCTTGTAGATTCCATTCCATACATATCTGCATATTTTTCAAAATCTGCTATATATTCTGCTTTTTCGTCATCAGTTAACTGTGAAATATAATACTGCAACATCATATATATAGGTGACATTCTTTCTCTTTGTATACGATTGTATAATTGTTCATATCTTTCCGGATTTGATTCCTTTAATGGCTCTATAGCTTCTAATGCTTCATCCATATATGACATAATTGAGTTTACTGTTGTAAGTGGCCATATATTCTTATCATCATATAAGAAGAAAACATGTCCTGTCGCATAATCATTATCATCAAGTTCTCTGTAATATGCTCTTATAAAATCATAATACTTCTTGATAGCAGTGCTGCCCTCGCCATAATAATGCTCAATAAAATCATTAGCCAACTCATCATAATCCTGAGATGTATCCCATCCTAGCTGTGCCTGGCAATAAATTCTCATTGCTGAAAATGTTGGTATGCCTGAATCATAGTTACCCTGATCATATATTACCTTTGTACCTATTTCTTCATAGAATCTGTAATATTCCTGAACCACTCCAAAATTGTTAAAATTAAACATATATGCATATGGTCCTAAACAATAATTCCATATAGCTATATTCTTTTTATTAAATAGAGCACTCCATCCCTTCATAGATTCATATGCCGCCTTGTTCGCACCATCTTCCGGTGACTTTGCAAAATCCATCGAAATCGGAGCAATTAAAACACCTACATTTTCATAAACCTCTAAATCTTTGTCTATCGGCTCATATTCTTTTGTACTTTCATTGTATTCTACAGGTGCATTCAATGTAGGACCGTAAGCAAAGAAGAAATATGTAAGTTTTCTATCCGGCTGTTCCTCTGCAATAATTTCATCTACACCCTTAGCAACCTTATTTGTAAATTCAAGTTCTACTCCCGAATAATTTCCGCCATGTCTTGCTGTTGCTTCTGTACATTTATCACATGTACATATCGTACCATTATCTTCATGACCAATTGTTACAAGATTTCTGTCTGGAAAAACATCTAACTCTTCTTTAACTCTGACAATCATTTCCTGTACAACTTCTTCATTTGTAAGACAAAGCTGATCTCCATTAGCAGTATACCAATCAGGATGTGCCTCTCCATATGTTTCATAAGGCAAATATCTGCTAAGCGTTGTATGTGCAAATGAATTCCATACATTATGATTAGAATCCTGTGAATACATTCTATAACTATAAAGAGTATTAGTTTTTATATCTTTGTATGCCACTTCTCTAATGTCAATTGATGGTCTGTAGGACTTATCAAATTTATATAAAGGAATTGTTTTCATTTCCTTATAATCAAATTCGTCTTCTGCATAGCATCTATAACCAATTGTATCCGCAAGCCAATCATATACTCCATAAACCGTTCCGCTATATGAATCTTCTGTTATACCTGATATGTAAAGACTTTCTCCATCAGTCTTCATTACATATCCACCTTCACCTAATTTTTCTTTGTCAACAACTATACCTGCATCATCTAGTAATTTTGTTTCTCCAAGAGAGATGAATTTTTTATTTGTTGTTCCATCAAATTCATCTTCTTCAACTATCTTTAATGTTGCCCCGGAAGAACGATTAATAAATTCATTTATTTCTGTAGATGCAAGGCTGGTAACAAAATCAGGATCTTCCGGTACCACAATAACATATTCAGTTTTTCCATCTTCTACAATGTTATATCCGGTACTTTTTAATTCCGTCTCCTCCTTTGCAGTGCTGCCATTGCCACAACCTGCCATAGAGCAGGTCATGACAATAGTCAACGTTAACGCAATCAGAGAATATATTTTCTTTTTCATTTATATTTCCTCCGTTATTTTGCTTCAAACGTAAATGTTGCAACATTTCTGTTACCATTTTCATCAGTCATAAAGTAATATACTGTATAAAGTCCCTTTTCTTTTGTTTCTATCTTTCCGTCTTTTACTTTTTCTAATATGCCATTAGGACTTCCATAGTATACAGTCACCTTAACATTATCTGTATTGCCATTATCACTAATCTTGTATTTTTTAACTTTTACAGTCTTTCCTGCGCTAACACTTTCACTGTATTTTCCTTTTAGTTCTAATGTTGGTAATACGTCATCTATTATTTCAATATTTTTTGAAACAGATACCTTTCTTCCTGCAGCATCTTCTGCTGAATAAGTTACTGTATAAACTCCGATTTTATCTAATTTAATTTCGTATTCCTTATCAGCCACAGCATCTTTTAATTCTATGCCATTTGTTGTTTTTACTGCCTTTCCATCCTTATCAGAAACTGTTATTGTAGGATCTAATACTGCGCTTAATACATCATATGCATTAGCTTTTGGTAATTTAATTTTTGTACCTTCAGTAAACATTCCTGAATAAGAACCTTTTACAAAAAGTTGTGGATCAATTGTATCCTGAACAACACCTATAAATGTCTGATTATTCATGGAAATCATATCTATAGCACTTCCTTTTTTAGCATTAACAAGCTCTATATCTACATAAATTTCATCACTTGAAAATCCTTTAAACTCTGTGCCATTTAAATACGTATCAATTGTTCCTACAGTAGCATTTCCTGCCGCTGTTACTGTATAATCTTCATTGTTATATCCTATTTCAATATTATCTGCAGATTCAGCTGTAAGACTTCCCGGAATTGTAACTCCTTTCTTTCCATTTATAGAATTTTTAAGTCCTTTTCCGTCTTTTGATATTTCAATTTTTACTACTTCATCTGGATTATTCTTATCCGTCAATGTAACTCTTAACTTGTCAAATGATGAATTAAAACTTCCGTTATCAGCCTGGTCAGCCTTAAATATCATTGAAAATTCTTCTGCCTGTACAGCATTAATATATGAAACTTTTGCAGTTTTGTTAGCATTTGCACTAATAATCATATATCGGTTTAATGCTTTAAGTGAGGCACCCTCTTTAATAAAATAGCTTGTGACAAACTGGTTATCTGTAGAAACATTTAATAATTTAACTTTTCTTGTTATTTCTTTTGAAATTGTTTCTCCATTAGCTTTAGCCTCAAATATGAATTTTATATTTGTTTCACTGACCTGTTTGCTCATTTTAGCAATATATAATCTGTCATCTTCAAGAGTTCTTGTGCTTTCAGCATCTGTAACTTCTATTTTACATGTTACATTCTTTGGATCATCACCAATTTTTTCATAATATTCTGCCTGATATTTTTCGAATTTATATGTTTTTTCTGCCGCAATAGCTTGTGGAAGAACTATATCGCTATCTTCAAATAATATCTCCGGCTTAAATACAACATTCAGTGTTTTTTCTTCCTTAACAGTCTGACCTATATAGTCCTTAACTTCACATACAACTGTATATTCGCCTTCATCCATAGGCTTGAAGCAGTTTGTAAATTCTGTTTCTTCTCCATTATGAACATAATATGTTCTATATGTCAGCTTTCCACTTCCACCTTTTCC
Organism: uncultured Eubacterium sp.; assembly: GCA_964461415.1. Lineage (GTDB taxonomy): Bacteria > Bacillota > Clostridia > Lachnospirales > Lachnospiraceae > Eubacterium_G. The sequence continues at coordinate 21,600 of CAYWUE010000013.1, read as the reverse complement.
TTCAAATTCAGGTGCATAATAATTCATTCCATATGCAATGGTGTCTGAAAAATTCTCTTTTAATGTCATTTTTACTTTTTCTACATTGTTCTTTACTGTAACATTGACATTTTTCTTTGATGTATTTCCAAAACCATCAGAAACCGTATACTGTATTTGATATACACCCTCTGTTTTTGGAACAAATGAATTATCTTTCACTTCAATTTCCTTGCCATCATGTTTTACAGTGATTTTTTTAATTAATGATTCATCACTGCATAAATCATCTGTTGCAATTATGTCGAATATAGGATATGCCATTCCTACCTTTCCTGTAGGTGCCTTGTCCATTCCTTTATAATCCACAGTTACATCAGGTGCTGTTGTATCAGCTAATACTTTGTTACTCAAATCCTGTCCATCTACAGACATTATTTTAAATGTAGCTTTTCCAGAAACACTTACAGGAGTAATTGATAATTCAACCTGACTATCATCCGTAAATCCCTGCCATGCTGTTTTATATAAAGAAGTATCATCTAAATCAGTAATTAACTCTTCTCTATAATCTTTGTCATGTACAAGCTTTACCTTCTGATGACCATAAATAGCTTTTTCTTTAGCATCATATCTTAAGATTAAGGTCTTATCCTGCATGTCATAACTTGTATTATTAAATGCAAAATCTAAGTCTGTTGTATATCCGCCTTTGTCATGTGCTGCCACAGCCTCAATCTCTTCAGTCCATGTATATGGTTCAGAATCCCAGCTATGATTCTTATATAATCCTAAATATCCATCCTGTCCTGTAGCCTTAACTCTGACAAAAGAACCAGATGACATATTTCCTTCACCCGCTATTACACGAATAGAAACCTGATTGTCAGGATTTAATTTGTCAGTTAATGTAATGTAAAATCCGGACATATCTCTTGTTCCTGTTGTCTGAGGTATAAGATATAATTCAATAAGCTTATCAAGTTTTGTATTATCAGATAAATCTATTGTTTTTGCATATGTGACAGATGAATTTTTCGATGTCATCTCAACCTGTACACCAGGCATATCTGCATTACCGGATACATTATCGTAATATACTTCTGTATCTTCTCCTGCTATAAATACATTTTCACTACCATATTCTACCTGGAATGTTTTCTTAAAACTTTTATTTTTTCCATCTGCATCATAACTATATACAACCGTATACAATCCTAACTCATCTAACTTTATTTTTTTATCAGTTACAGTATTATTTGAAGGCTTTATAACTTTTGCCTCAGTTATATATTCATTGTTGTTAAGATAAACCTTCGCTTCCGGTATTTCTAATTCAAAGTCCTTATCATATACTTTTTCAAGTTTTGCTCCAACAATTCCCGGTATTTTTTCATCTACCTTAACTGTCATTTTTTCTTTATATTCTTTTCCATATAAAGATGTTTTCCATGTTATTGTATATTTACCAGTTTCTTTGAATGTATAATCAAATGCTTCTGTAACTGTTGTTTTTTCTTCTAAGTTACTGCCATCTTTTGTAATTACAACATCTGTATATACTTTCTTTCCTTCAAAATATATATTACTTTCAGCATATCTTGCCGGTATAGTTAATGTAGTATTAGCTCCTACACTTTCTGTAAGCGGCTCACATTCCTTAATTGTACATTCAATGTCTGAAGCCTTATACGCATTTAGTATTACGTATGTTCCGGAATTCTTTTGTGCTTCTGTATAGTAATATAAATAATATTTTCCTTCTTTATCAGGTGTAAAAGAAATATTATCGCTTAACTTTCCTGAAGTTAATTGTTTTCCGCTAGCATTCTTTACATTGCAGAAAATTGTTTCTGATTCCTCACTTCCATAAACTTTCGCTTCCGGCAAAGTGTATTTCTTTCCTACAATTCCCTGATATATAATATTAGAATTAATCTTAGGTGATACTTCTGTAAGATTAGCTTCTCCATAGTCTTCGCCATTTACATTATATATAAGTAATTTCGCAAGACTTCCTGTTTTCACCTGAGTAAATTCAATAGAAACATCGTAATAATCAAACGGTTCTAAAGTGTGATCAAAACGTCTTCCATCCATTATGTTTTTTGTAAGGCACCATATCGTTTTGTATTCTCCACCATTACTCTGGTCCTTTATCTTAACTTCTAAAGTTTCAGGATCAAAAGATATTGTAGTTGTATTCGCTCCATTAATTTTTGTATATGAGCCTGCACTATTTTCAGATGTTGTAAAGCCATGGGCTTTACCGTCAGAATCGTTCGCATAATTTACACCTGCATACTCTTCATCAACGATAACATATGCACTTGTTGCTGTTCCTGTATCCTTTATGCCGAGTGCAAATTCTTCTTGTGTTGTTACACTTTTAAATCTTAAAGTATATTCAATTAATGCCGGAGTTTTTTCTTCTGCAAGGGCTTTCATTTCTATTTCGAAATCACCAGTATATGTTTCTTTAAATTTTGCAGTTGAATTACTGCCATATGACTGAAGAAGCAGTCCTTTTCTTGTATCGCTGAAATTTTCGCTTTTATCAGCCTGAATTTCAGTTTTATACTTGATTCCGTTATATTCAAGTCTGTCCCCGGTAGTAGCTGTATCTGCTTTTATGTTCAGGTTGGTCATCGTTCCTGACATCATAACAACCGACATTAAAAGGGCAACTATTTTTTTCTTCATTATCCTTTAATTCCTCCTTCCGTTTCATTATTCATTAATTTGTCTCTAAATGCTATAAATAATAGAACAAGTGGTATTAATACAATGATTCCACCTGCAATCTTTACTGTTCCACTTGCTAACTGGTTTGAATAGCTATGGAAGAATTCATATAATCCCCAAGCCAAAACCGGTTTGTTTTCGAGGAATAACATAGGTGTCTGATAATCATTCCAATATGTAATAAACATAATAATAAATGTTGTCTTAAATAATGATGATGTTAACGGCATCATTATTTTATAAAAAATCTGAAAATGGTCTGCACCATCAATTAATGCTGATTCTGCGTATGTCCATGAAATCTTCTTATATGCAGCATAAAATACTAAATAATAAACGTTTGTAAAACCGTAATGCATAACAAATGTTCCAAAAAATGTATTTCTAAGATGCAGCATATCCATAACCTGAATCTGTGATGGCAAAGCACCAATAATAGGTAAAATCATTGTTACAATGATTACGTTATGCATAAATCTACTAAATCTGCAATCATATTTTGCTATAAGATATGCAACAACTGATGTACAAAATGTCTGACAGAGTGCTCCACCTGCTGAATATATTATTGAATTAAGAAACATTTCTTCTATAAATACATGCTTCACACCATCAACAATCATATCAAAACCATTTAAAAAGGCTGTCAGATAATTTTCGAATAAAAATTCTGCATTAAACCATACAGGATCAGCAGCGTATCCGGCACTACTCTTTAACGAAGCACCAATTGCCCATGCAAACATCAAGATAATTGCAATAGTATATATTGCTAAAAATACTCCAATCACCAAGGAATAAGGAGTTATACGTGATTTCTTTTTCATTTCTATCCCTCCTAATCTTCACTTGGGCCGTATTTTTCTAATGCCCATTTTATGAGTAATGTTACCGGTGCAACAATTAATGTAAATAAAATACCACCGGCAGATGCTATCGAATAAGCCTGTGAACTTTGTGATGTATCAGCTACATAGTTAAATAATACATAACCTATACTGTCAGCCTTCATATTTCCTGCTCCTGTGCCGTAGAATGAGTATCCATTCAACTGATTTACTGCAACCTGAGCAAACGAGATTACAATATATGAAACAATAGATGGCCATATAAGTGGCAATACAATATGTATAAACTGTTTAATTCCTGTCGCTCCATCTAATTCTGCCGATTCAATTACTTCTTTTGAAACCTGGCTCATGGCATTTACATAAATAAGTACACTCGGACCAAAAGCAAAGAAAAAGCTGAAAAATGCCACTGCATAAAATGCCGTCTTGTCATTTGCCAAAAGTCCTTGTGGTCTGACTCCTGTAATCGCCTGTGCTATAGCAGGATATACCTGATCCACAATACCACTGTAAAATATAACCAATATCAGTGAACATATAACAGATGGTAAAAATAAGAATGTTCTGAATGTTTCAGAAAATTTGTATTTTTTGTATACGTAGTATGAAAAAAGTAATCCTAAAGGAATAACCACTACTACGGAAAACACTAAATATGCTAAAGAATTCGGTATTGCAGATGCAAACTTGCTTGTTGCACCTGTAAGTTCAACTGTTATAAACTTTTTAAACGTCTCAAGCCCTGCAAATTCGGTAACATATCTTACTCCACCATTAGCATAATCTCTTTCAATATGTATATCCTCAAAAGCCATCAATATACTGTTAAAATTTACACCAATATAAAAAATTAAAAACTGTAATAACGGAAGCGAAAACATTGACCAGTAAAATATCTTTGAATGTTTACCCATCTTACTCATTCCGGTTTTCTTCGACCTTTTTGTTTTCATGTTAATCTCCATTCTTATGTCATTAAAAAAACTATTCAATACTCATAACCATACATTGATAACATAATAAGTAATCACTTCGAAGCATCATGTCAAAAACCTATGATCATTTTTCTATTTGCGAATAAATTATAATTTTTTGGTGCTGTTCCACCAGGCATTTGGTGTAACAGCACTTTTTTATTAATTCCAAACACTGCCCCATGACATAGTGTATGATTTAATTACATTATTGAAATAATCTTCTGCTGTTTCAGTAGGATTATTCTTGAATTCAACAAAAGGATTGCTTACATTACCGTATGACCATCCCCATGTCTTAGGATTTAATAATGATGTATTCTTAATTGCTTCTGCTGTTGTTGGATAACAATCTAAAATATAAACATTTTTGCTGTCATCATTAGCATCCTGATGTAATTTATACATTTCTTTACCATAGTTAGAAGTCTTTGCTAATGTATCTTCTGTTAATGTGTAGTTCAATGGTCTCATCATACTTGTTGTCTGTGTAAATATATTCATGATTTCATCTGTATGACAGAATTTTAAGAATTCTTTTGCAACAGGCATAAGTTCTTCTGATGTATTTGCATTAATGAATGCCATAGAGCTATTTAATGTTATTTGTACTCTATCTTCGCCAATCTTATCCTTACTAGCTTTAGGAATTGGCATGAAACCAAATTTTCTGTTTAATTTTGAATTTTCTGATGATTCATTTGAATCAAACCATGATGTTGCTTCTACTTCCCACCAGTTACCATCAATTAACATAGCAATTTCAGAACCTGAACCTGTTCCATTTAAGAACTGACGCTGTGCATCTGTATGTGTAAGTGATGATGAAAACGAATCCGGATGATAATAATCACTATCAGATACGCAAAGTTTTGCAAATTCTAACGCATGATATTTGCCTTCCTGATTGTGTAATTTATATCCTGTATTTCCTGTAATATCTGTATTTGCTAATTTTTTTATTTTTCCATTGTTTACTTCTACTAAATTTGTAGCCTTGCCATTCATAGACCAGTTAAGACTAAACTGTTCAGCACCTTCTGCATCAGCCCACAATGTGTTCATAAATTCAATAAGGTATGTCTGGTAATTTCCGTTCCAAATCAAAGGAATATATGAACCGCTTGTCTTAATTCTAATTAAAAGTGCTTCGAAATCTTTGTATGTTGCAGGAAGACCATCATCATCTGTTCCTGCAATTCCATCAGGACCGTAACTCTTTGTCTGGTCAGGACTTGAAATAAATAAAGTATTCATATCTACCTTATCAAGGTCAACATCATCAGCACATTTTCCTTCAGCAAAGTACCAATTGTTCTTTTCAAACAAATCAATATTGTAATTAATTCCAAGAACGCCTTCATAATATGGCAATGCATAATATGTTGGACTTTCTTCTGTTCCTAAGTTATAATACGCTTTACTTTTGGCATCTAACTTGTCTTCAATTGTTTTATCTTCACCTTCAATTGTAGATGTAACTACATCTGTAATATCTGCTATTGTTCTGTTTTCTTCATCAGTAAATGAATAATAATCACCATTTTCGATGAAGAATACACTATCTCTCTTTGATGTAATTGTTTCTAAAAGACTTCCACCGTTAAGTCCTGACTTATCCAAGTCCAAAATAACCTGTACGCCTTTCTTTCCATCCTCAAAAGATGTATCTGCATATTTTTCTTCGAATTTTGTCTTAGCCTGCTGAATCCATTCTTTTCCAAGACCTGAATAGTAATATCCAACATATAACTGAGTTTTGTTCGAATCAACTCCCTCAGTGTCTCCTCCTCTGCCTGCACATCCTGTAAATGAACTTACAACAAGTGCCGCTGTTAAAACTAAAGCTACAATTTTCTTCCTCATGTTACTTTCTCCTTTTCTTTTTTTAAATCCTTTTAAGCTATTCACAAAAGCTTATTAATTTTAATATTTGTTACTTAATTATATTATCATATATTCACTAATTCCTGATGGAATATCGAATTCAAAATATCCATCTTCCTGCACTTCATATACTTTTTCTGATGAAAGTTTTTTTATTTTTTTAAATCTCGACGGAAACCTGCACTTACCGTTTAAGTTATGCGGTATACTCACTCTAAGTTTGGCATTCTTTTCCGTATTTTCCCAGCTTACATTCACACTTCCATAGGCTGTATCTTTACTTACTTTGGCATAATTAAGATAATCCATAAAATAAGGTGTGATTACGACTTTTTTCTCATAGAGGTTGCTCAAATCAATACCCCCAACTTTTTCATAAAGCCATGCTGCAACACTTCCATACATAGGATGACAATGGGATAGGTCTCGTCCACCTTTTATCAGCTTACTTTTTCCTATTTCACCTATATAAAAATCCGGCCACATTTTGCTCCAATGTTCCGAAAATGTTGTTTCATTCTCCATCAACTTATAATACGAAGGGTAGGTCCTAGATGTCATAATCTTATATGCTATTTCCCTATAGCCATTTTCTGTAAGATAATTAATCAAAATAGGTGTAAGTACAATACCTGTGTCTAAATGATAATCTGTCTCTTCTGTATAATGTTTCCTAACCTTATCTCTTAGCGACTCTTCGTATTCCTTCGGTACAATTCCCAGGGCTAAGGCCAAAACATCCTCACCTTGTACACCATTTCCATATTTTAATTTTTCTTTATCAAAAAACGCTTGATTTATACTATATACTATTCTATCTTTTAGAATTTTCCATTCTTCTGTTCGGCCATCATTTAATATGCCCGACAGATATTCTGCCGTTTCTACTGCCATGTAATAACAACTGGTATTTATAAAATGTACATTAGAAATTACTGTATCCGGAGCCAGCCAATCTCCTAAAAGCCATGCACCTCCGTTTTTTCTAATTGTATAATCTTCACTTCTATTGTTCTTATAATATTCGAGCCACTTTACAATAATAGGATAGCCTTTTTTTATAACATTTATATCGCCTGTATAATGATATAGTTCCTTAGTCAGCGTACATATTGCATTGCCCCAGGCATATCCACCGCCGCCTCCAAAATTTGGTACAGTATTAGTAACTTTACCACTAGGAGTTTGTGCATCCTGCATGTCATCGAGCCACTTGTAAAAGAATTGTATTGAATCCATATTATAATATATAGATTTCATCACCTGATTTCCATCACCGGTATATGGTCTTTTTTCTCTATGCGGACAATCTGTCAGAAGTCCACTGTGAAGATTACAATATGCTGTCTGTACAAACATCTCATTAATTCTATTTAATGTTTCATCACTGCACTCAAAATGTCCATTTCTTTTCATATCCATGTGGATAAACAATGATTTAAGATTAATAATCTTTGCATTCCCAATTATTTTTATCCATGCATACCTATAACATTTCCAGCTAAACAAAGGTTTAATATCTGTTTTTCCTTTGCCAACCTTATAAGTAGTCTGTTGATGTGTACCCGGCTCCAATCCATCCTGTGGGCTTCTTTCATCATATATGCTTGTCTGATAATTAGGTTTTCCCTCTTTATCTAAAATCTCTGCATAGCATATATTAATTTCTGCATCACCTGATGCCTCCACCTGAAATTCAAGTCCGCCTGTATGATTAACTCCAAAATCGTATAATATTCCGCCATCCATTTCTCTCTCAGAGATTACCATAAACTCATCACAAACTTTATCTTCATCGCAAGCAGAACTAACTAATTTTCCGATTTTTTCATTTATCAGTTTACTATTTTGATATGCTGTATCTTTTTTTCTAAAATCAATCATATCTCCCATATATAATGTGGATTTATAATTTTTTTTGCAAACTAACGTATCTGTATCACTTCTGATAATTTCCCATTCGTCATCTATTAGCATATGTAATTCATAAATAAGTCTTGGGGTCCCAAAAGAAAAATTATATGCATATTCTACTTTTTCAGTATTGTAAAAATATCCATCTGCAACATCTACATCTAATACATTACCACCTGCTGATAACAAATCTGTCACATCATATGTATAATAGGTTACTCTATGTCCTAAGCTTTCATATAATGTAGGATTCTCCGGATGTGAGCGTGGTCCATAATCTGTAACATTCGGTTTGAACATAAGCTCATCTAATTTTTTCCCATTTATTCTTCCGTCAAAGAAGCCTAATCCACATATATAAAGTCTAGCCTTTTTAGGAACATTCTTAATGTTAAATTTTCTTTTAAAATTTTGAACATATCCTTCATTATTATCTTTTTCATCCAGCCATCCACAAATCCAATCCGATGTCCAATCTGTAATTCCTGTTTCAAAAGTAGCTATATCCGATATTGCGATAATATTGCCTTCCTGATTTTTTTCTGCAACCTGCCAATAATATTTCGTACATTCGTCCAATAAATTTTCAGGAATTCCTGTAGAATGGTTTCCAAAGCACTCTTCCTTAAATACTCCTACGTCAAAAATTTCATCGTCGATTTTTTCTTTTGATGTAGCAACCCTAAATTCATAGGATTTACCATCTGTTTCGTCGATTTTTTCAAACCCAAGCCGTACAGATTCTTTATTGATACCAAGTGGATTGTGCCTGCCACTACAAGTCAGTATCACTTCCATATTCCTCCATCTTTCTATCTTCTTTCACTCTTAAAATAATTTTAATAAATCAAGTGAAATAAAAAAATATACAATATCACTTTATTTTTATACTTTCTTACTATAAAAACGTTTCACCCCCCCCAAAAAAAATTTCTTTTTTATATTTTTTCTTATTTTTGCCATTTCCGAGTATATTTATGTTTTTTTCCAATTACCCTAAAGCTTGCATATCATTATCTAAAAAATTCATAATACAACCAGAGAATCGTATAACGATCTTTCAAATCCTTGGCATATAAAAGACCATCTGCTATCTTTTTTTCTCCATACAATTTCACGAACTCACTGTAATCCAAACCAATTTTCTTAATCAGTTCTAACATCTCTCTTTTTTTTGGTGCTTCTGCTAATATCTCACAAATTTTTCCCCATTTTGAAAGTACCTTTTCACTATTGTCTTCCATATACCATCCAAGATTTTCCTGTAGTTTCATCACTTCATTGCTTATCGCAGAATAAATTTTCTTAATATCACTTTTCCACTTTTCTTTTTGAAACTCACGTCGTTTCGGAATACCTTTCAGAAGCTGCTCTCTTAGTTCAGCAGTTATAACAGATGCATATATAACATCAATCCCATGTGAAAGATATGGCGTATGATTCAAAATCCCCGTAATTTCAAAATAATGTGAAAAATGGTGTTCACTTCCAGAAGCGGGTCTAGAATTGCCCACATATGCCATGGCAATTCCTGCTGCAACCAAAGCTTTCATAAGTTCTCCTACTGCCGTTTCATCTCTTTGCAGAATAGGTTCTGCAAGATTTTTTACTTCATTCGCTGTCTGATAAACAATATCATAAACCTCATGACAAAAATATTCTTCATTGATACATGCGCTTAATTTCCAATCGTTTAGACACGAAAATTTTCCTATAATATCTCCATAACCAGCCTGAAGCATATGGAGTGGTGCATGTGTTAACACTTCTGTATCTGCAACAATTGCTCTTGGAGGTGCCGCATTCAATGTCACCTTCATCCCTTTCAAAATCAGCGCTGAGCCGACAGATGCATACCCGTCCATAGATGGTGCTGTTGCTACAATGTAGTATGGCAGCTTTTCTTGAAAGCTCACAATTTTACACAAATCATTGATAACACCGGAGCCAATCCCCAATATAAGATCTATGTCATTATCCACCTTCTTCTTAATGGCATCAATTGCATATTCATCCGGAATCAATGGCTTATCTCCTGTGTCAAATCTTACCGTTTCCACTATCTTTTCATCTAAAATTTCTGCTGCTTCTTTTCCACACGCATGATAAGTATTATTGTCCGAAACCATTAAAATCCTATGATACCCCTTGCAAATTTCATTTAACGACTGCAACGCATGTTTTCTAATGATAACATGTTCAATCGGACAAACATGATTCTTTCCACACTTACAGTTCAATTTTCCTTTTACCAATTTCTGTATATCCATTTTTATCCTCCTTCAAAAAATGTCCGCATTTACTAGCGAACATTTTAATTTTTTCTTTCTATTTTCTTACTTAACCCAGTCAACATTCCACACCCCACAAGCAGCGTCCATATTAATATCAGATTTTTCCATCCAATATCAACTACTGCATTTGCAAATATAATATTAGCAAATGCTCCTGATAAATAACTTATAAAATCCAGATATCCTGTAGCTGTAGACACCATCCCCGTATCATATAGCCCCGGGCAATATATAATCCATATAATTGAAGATACCGTATTAGATGTGATTACAGCTAATATAAAAAATAATATATTCAAATATGAATTTTCAACAAAATATGTCGCTAAAAAAGCAAGACAAGATAATCCAAACTGTAAAAATATAATAGTCCTGACTTTTCTATGTAACAATCTGAATATAAACATAGTTGCAAAAGGAGCCATAGATATAACCAATGTAGCAAATGTATAAATAAAGGCCGCTTCTTTTACATTAAATCTCAAATATTGTGATATATATGCCGGCATCCAAAAAACCACTGAAGTACGTACTATACCAGTCAATCCTGCAATAAATGTAAACGGAATAATGCCTCTTCTTATTAATATTTTTATTCCTCTCTTAACATCCTTATGTTCTATATTGTTTTTACACTCTGTTTTTTTTCTTTCCTTAGTCGAAACAACTATTATTTTCTTCTTTTCCAGCTCAGATATAATAACATAATATAATATTCCCATTACAAAAAGTAATATAGAAGATATCATAAGGGAGTTTTTCCATGCAAAAAAACCTGCCATAATTCCTGCCGCCGGTGAGCCTAACAAAGCTGCAGTTTGTAAGGCTAAATTACACTTTTCCGCATACAATAGTTTCATGTTCTCTGATATTATTTTTACCATTGGTGCATATACCATAGAAAGACAAAATCCAAATAATCCATATAATACCGTAGCTAACAACTGATGCATTATAAATATTAAAAAAAGAAAATTTACTGCCGCTGAAAAAACAAGCCCTATACTTACCATATATTTACCACCAATTTTTTCACCAATAATTCCATTTAATAGTTGACCAATTGCATAGCATAAAAAAAAGGCTGAAGAAATTGCCCCTACATATTCATTTGTAGCATTTCCACTTTCAACTAATTGAGGTGTTACTGCACTTAACATTGTTCTTGCCATATATACACTCAGATATGAAATTGAGCATATAAGGGCAATCACAATTACATAATTCAGCTGTTTATTTTTTGTAAAATTCATAATTTAAATTCCTTTATTGTATAATCAATATTTATTAAAAGTATATTGCACGTTATGCTTTTTTCAATAAAACCAGGATATATTAAACAACAGACCAATACTATCAAGCTATAGCATATTAGTCATTGATTTATTAATTTGCCTCTAAATTATAATATGCCTAACATTAAATCCCTTTTCATTTACTGTTATAAGGGTTCCGCCTGTTGCTTTTTTACCATTTCTTATTGGATAGCTGTCATATCTTCCTGTTTTTTGGCCATATGTCCATCGTATCCCCTTCCACTCAAGGCTTATTGACATCATATGTATATGTCCTAAGAATACACCATCTGTTCCAACTTCAAGAAGATGTGGATATATAAAATCATCCATATTATAAATTGAAGAACCTTGTTTTAATCCAAAAACATCTTCACCATTTCCTCCATTTCCAAAATCATATTGTGTATATTCGCCATATGTATCATCTGACTGTTGTAATCCTTTTTCTATGAGTGCTCTAGAAACCTCTTTTGCTCCCATATGCAGGCAGAGAAATGATGGCACTTCACAATCTTTTGCAATCTTTTTATACCATTTCAATTGTGCCTCATGTATAGTTCCATGAGTTGTAATATCCTTTTTCTCCTCTTCAGGCACCAGGCTTGTATTTTCGCATCCATTAGAATCCATCATAAAAATTGTCCTAACTAATTTTCCTTTATTAGCTATTCCAATACTATAATTCCCGTTACCACCAATTTCGTGTCTACGTTTAAACATACAATACTTTGATTTTTCGAACATCTCACACTGCTTATTAACACCTATTTTACTTTCATTATCATGATTTCCAAATATAGGAGCCCATGGTATTTTATAGGAATCCATTTTTTCAATAAAAATTTCTAGCGAACTACCTTTATCATCAAATTCACCGTATATAACATCTCCTGTTACAAGTATAAAATCCGGACAAGTTCTTTCTATAACTTCTTCAATCTCATCAAACAGTATTTCATCCATATGATGCGGTTCCCATTTTTCATACTCATCTATTTTCAACCTATCTTCTGTTCTACACTGATGGCTGTCAATAACCTGAGTATCGGTAAGCTGCAAAACCTTTATATCTTCATCTGTATCAAAATCTAATATGTAATCTAATTCCGTATCATCATATTTTCCTATAACTATATCCTGTATGTTTTTTTCTCTTATACCTAATATTACGGTACTATCTTTTGTACATTTACAGTCACACAAATATTTTCCATTTCCCAATTTTCCCTTTAAAATTTCAAAATCGTTCAACATTTCCTGTCCTCCATGATTATATTAAAAGTTATGTTTATAATATTTCTATACAAAAGCATTTTCAATGTATAATTTAACTTAATTTTTATATTTTCTTACTATTTGATTTTACATTTTTTAATATTAGACTGACTTTTCTTTCTGACTGTACATTAGTTTTTGACAATTTATGATTCTGTGGTACAATTTGTTTAATATTACTATTTAATTTAACGTAATTTGTTTTTTATCACAAAAGTCAAATATACTTATGGAGGATAAATGGAAATTTTATATAGCGAAAATAATTTTATACATGATATAGGTGCATTTTCACCCAGAAATATATTTCCTGCATATTTTATCAGCAGTTTTTCTACGCCTTTTTTATATGAACAAGATTCAATCTTTTTAAAAGGAGAACCTGGTGATTTTTTAATTATGCCACCGAACTCAATAGTATGCCAGGGCCCTGTCAACAATACTTCATCTTACACAAATGACTGGATTTGTATTTCAGGAAATGATTTTTCTGAAATACTAGAAAAGTATCCTCTTCCTATTGAAAAAACATTTAGAATAAGCAAGCCATACCTTCTAAAAAACTGTATAGCAAAAGTCAGCGAAGAATTGTTATTACGAAGAACCGGTTATCAGGAAATAATATCCTCCACCATAAAAAATGCAATGATTGAAATGCATCGTCTGTATATAAGTCAGCAAAACGCAAACACTCCTTTTTATCGTGTAGAAAATGCCAGAGAGACAATTATTTCTTCATTAGAAAAAAATTGGACATTACAAGAAATGGCTAGTCTTTGTGGATATTCTCCAAGCAGATTTTCTACAATTTATAATGAACGTTTCGGATGTTCTCCAAAGGCTGACCTGATTAACCAGCGATTAGATTTAGCAAAACAACTTCTTGCATATACCGGATTATCTATTACAGAAATAGCAAACCGTTGTGGTTTTGGTTCTATATACTATTTTTCTAAATATTTCAAGGAACATGAAGGACGTTCCCCTAAGCAGTATGTTAACTCTACCCGTAAGTATTACCAGCTTTCAAGCAAAAAATAAAGAAAAGCGACTACAATGAGTCTCTTTTCTTTATTTCATTCCCATCAAACAAATATGTCTCAAATTCATATGGATTAAGTTTTATTTCAAACTCTTTATCTCCAATTATCAAAAAGCCCGCTTCAATCTCCTCTGATGCATTTAAAATACGAATCAACTTTTTATCCTTAATTAATTCTAATCTTGTAAGAATATATTTGTCATTTGTCAGTTCAATTCTTGTATCTTTCTTTTCGCCTTGTCCTGACGGGAAAAAACTTAATGCATACATCGGCTGATTGAATATTTCTGCCTCTTTATCTAATGTTTCAATATTTGTAGTTAGTCTAAATTCAAATTCTCTTTTTCCAATATCAATATGGTCATGGTTAATATTATGGTCCGAGAATGTTCTGTCAGCAATCGGATGACAAGAATATACCGGAGTACGGAGCAATGTAATATTCATTACATCATCTTTGGCACTGCCACCGTATGTTCCGTCATTTAATACTGCAAAGCCTTTTCCTTCACTGAACATTCCACACCATTTTTGGAAATATGTTTCCTTTTCTTCCTGGCGTAACGTGTCACGACCAAACATGGTCTGACCTACAAAATCACTTCCTGACCTATTTACCGGGAATACTAACTTGTATAATATGTTAGCATCATTTGAAAGCATCTTAATGTGTACGTCTACATAATCACCATGCTTTGGAATAGTGTATGTAACAACTGCATATGATTTTCCATGTCCAAAAATAGCCTGAATTCTTAAAATAACATCACCATTTTCAACAACTCTAACATTAGGAACATCCTCTCCAGAATAACCATTAAATATGTTAGCCTCCTCTTTTGAAAGCAACTTAAACTCACCAATTTTGTTGAAGAATCCATTAACAGTCATTCCCCATGGGTCTTCACTGTCTTCGTAAACACAAATCTTACCACTATTTTCTTTAAGATAGTCTTCACCATTAACCTTATACTTATCAATGAGCCCTGTATTTTTATTAATTGCAACACTCATTTTGTCATTATCGAAAAGGATATAATTATCATCCTGTTCATATTCTGCAATCGGTCTGATAGGCTGCTCTAAAACAGTCAATTCACAATCAAATCTGTTAAGGCTCATTGGTGCTAATTTTGCTCTAAATGTAATTTTCTTGCGCCAATCCAAATGAAACATACAATTTTCTTTAATATTCTGTGTAGGAAGATATGAACCTTCCTGTGTACGAACTTTTGCAACCGTAACCTGATTAGGATTATGGTTCTGCTCTTCTAACTGAAATTCCACTTCAACATCCTGCTCAATTTCATATGGATGAGGATTGAATACCATTACAGGAATTTCGCCACGTTTTCCAGCTGACTGTCCCTTACACAATTCAAAAAATGCCTTAACCATATTCATGGATAGAATCTCTCGTCCACTATCCATTAGGCGCAACATATCTTCCTCCGCTGTCTTAATCATTGTCCCCGGCAACGAATCATGAAATTCAGAAAACAGCAAAGCTTTAACTGCTTTGTCCATCTCTTTTTTATCATAATCTACTTCACTAACTGCTAACATTTTCTCACAAACAGCCAGTTCATTTTCCATTTTTCTATGCTTTTGTTTAATCTGTACCATTGTGGTGTAGCAGCCAACCATGCAGTGAACCATAGATTTGTCCACTATTCTAAGTTTATTTTTATCAACTGTTTCAAAATAGTCTTCACAACCTGCTGCGATGAGGTTTACTTCCGGATGCTCATTTCTATACTGTTCAATAGCCAACCAATCCTCCTCTGAGGGACCACCACCATGATTACCTATTCCCCAACACATAAGGCTCTTATCCTGTTCAACTTCATTAACAAAATATTCTACACGTTCCATAACCTGCCCCTTTGGCGTGCTATATACACCAAGCATATTATGTCCTATGATTTCGCTTCCATCATATCCCTTCCATATAAAGTCAGTTTCAGGAACAATTCTTAAAGGACGCATAAACAAGTAGTTCTTATATCCTGTTTTGCTTAAAATCTGAACTAAACCTTTATCATGTCCAAACGGGTCCATATTTATGGCTGTTTTAGGTTTTATACCAAACTTTTCCATAAAGTATTTATTACCAACCTCAATCTGTCTAATAATAGATTCTCCTGATGGCATAATACAATCTGGCTGTAAATACCAGCCGCCCATAATTCTCCACTTGCCTTCTTTGACCAACTTCTTGATTCTCTCAAAAAGTGCCGGCTCATATTCTTCTACCCATTCATAAAGCACAGATTCATTGTGATTGAATACAAATCCTTCATACTTTTCGCAAAAATCCGCCGCAACACGAAATGTTGATATGGCTTCTGCAATACCTTCCTGTCTCCGCCATAGCCACACCGGATCAAGATGTGCATTACATAACATATAAATATCTTTCACGTTATTTCCTCCACTGTTACATACCTATTAGATATAAATAGGTAATTGCGAAACAAGTTCAAAATCTTGATTCGCAATTACCTAATCGTATTTTGTTATTTTACAACTTCAATTTTTGATATTTCGATTGTATACTTATTTTCGCCATCATAATCGAAAGTACCAAATGCTATACCTTCTAATTTTCCATCGGATGTAAGATAATTATCTAAATTTACGCTTATAGTTGTCCACTCACTTTGTACAGGTATCTGAACTTTTTCTTTATCTATACCGCCACCAATTGCTCCTGATGATGATGTATTATAGAACCATAATGTTAATTTATCATTCGTTGTCTGAAGTGGAGTAGTCTTTATATAAATTTTTAATCTCAATCCGCTTTCAAATGTCTTAACACTGTTAAACATAATCTTGCTGCATGAATATAATGCACATTCTGATAGTTTTATACCATTTTCATCATTGCTATATTCTAAATTACCATTACTTCCTTCAAATCCTGTATCGTTACCTTTAGTAAAAGTAATATTAGAAGATGAGATATCTAATGTTTCTACAACTTGAGGAACATTAACCTTGATATTTTTAATATATATTCCACCTACAGTATTCATAATAAATGGTGATTTCAAATTGTTTCCTGTATCTTTTGGTATATTTGCCAGCTCAATTGTCATTTTTTGCCATGTATCTGTAACGCTTGCAACAGGAGTTCCTGTATGTGTTCCCCACCAGCCATTTCCATCTCCCGAAAGATATGTACTTGTAAAGCTGGTATAAATAGTTCTGTCTGCTGAATCAATTCCACTTTCAATGCCATCTGCCATAAATTCATAGGTGATAGATTCAGCATTTGTATTGCTAATTATTGCCTTAATATATTCAATATCAAATACAAAAGCTCGTCCATCATCGCCGGCTGTAACACTATTTTTCAAATGGAATCTATTATTACTACTATCCCACTCAACGCTATTTTGTGCGTTTAATGGTTTTATAAAAGATACAAAATCTTCTCCCTCTATTGGTGTTGTATAATCAGTCACATCTTTAGAAACAGTAATATTCTTAATATACAGTCCACCAATCGTATTCATAATAAATGGAGATTTTGGATTTCCACTCTCATCCTTAGGAATATCTGCTATTTTTATTTCTGCCTTTGCGTATTTATCAGTGACATCTCCAATATCAATTCTTGTAAACTGACCTTGTACATACCACTCTGGAAGATATCCTACATAAACTCCTTCATCATCCGCTGTCCACGCTCTCTCTCCATCATATTTATATTCAAATTTGATTGATGTCGCACCAACTTTTTCAGCTAATAACTTAATATACTCAATGTCAAAAGTGAATCCTCTGTAATTTTGAGCTTCTGTCACTTTGTTAACCAAATGAAATGCTTCTTCAGTACTATCCCATTTTACTTCATTATCATTTGTTCCTATTTTCTTTATGAAGAAATTAAACTTCTCACCCTTAATTTCTTCTTCATAATCCCATTCCGAATCATCTATATAAGGTTCTCCTGATGTAGTTGTTTCTTCTGGTTTTGTTGTTTCCTCCGGTTTTGTTGTTTCTTCTGGTTTTGTTGTTTCCTCCGGTTTTGTTGTTTCCTCCGGTTTTGTTGTTTCTTCCG
>CAYWUE010000013.1:0-3169 GCA_964461415.1 uncultured Eubacterium sp. | reverse complement strand
GGTTTTGTTGTTTCCTCCGGTTTTGTTGTTTCCTCCGGTTTTGTTGTTTCTTCCGGTTTTGTTGTTTCTTCCGGCTTAGTTGTTGTAGGTACAGTAACAACCGGTTCTACTACATTACCTGTTACGGTTACTACGCATTTGTATTTTTTGCTTCCGACTTTTGCAGTAATTGTTGCTTTTCCAGCTGATACAGCTTTTACTACACCCTTTGATGTTACTGTGGCTACTTTTTTATTTGAAGAACTCCATTGTACTTTTTTAGAATTTCCCAAAAGTTTTAATGAGGCAGTATTTCCAACCTTCAAATTTTTCTTGGTTGCATTCAAACCAACTTTTACAGTAACCTTACACTTATAGCTCTTTTTTCCAACCTTAGCTGTAATCGTTACTTTTCCAGCCTTCTTTCCTTTTACAAGTCCTTTCTTTGAAACTGTTGCAATTTTCTTGTTAGATGTCGACCATTTTACCTTTTTACTGTTGTTTAGTACTTTTAATTGAACAGTTTTTGTTGCAATTATGCTTACGGCTTTTTTATTCATCTTAGCTGTTGCTGCATATGTTGTAACCGGAACTGTTGTAAGTACTAATACAGCACTCAAAACCAATGCCAACGCTCTCTTTCTTAATTTAGACATATTGATTCCTCCTCTTCCTAGTGTCTTTATACGTATTTTTTACTATTATACTTTCTTTTTTCCTTTTTTTCTTGTAATATTGCACTTAAAAATTGTATTTTTTTATTTTTTTAATGCAAAATGCACAAATCAAGAAGAATTTTACATCATATAACTTAGACATCATAAATTATACTACTTATATAATCTTTGTATTTCTATTTTTACCATTAGTCATTGTTTTCACCATTCCCTCTTGTAAAATATCACTACCCGATGAGGAATTTCTTGAATATTGCGAGCGTGGGTATAGCGTGTTTTCCTACTAATCTTGAAGAACCATTTGCCGCCGTGACAAGAATATCATTTTCTTTTGCAAACTCGATGTTAATTGCATTGTTTTCAGGACTAAGCTGTGGTGGCTCAGATACTTGCTACCGATGATGTTGCCGAGATTAAGGCACTTGGTCGGAAAGTGTCGAACTACGACGAAAGCCTATGGAGTGGTGTTCGGCAGATTGTGGTTTACGAGGGGTTGCAAAAACAACGATTGGTGAATTTGTAATCAAATCGAACCAAAAGACGAATGTGTGGATTTAATTGTAAAAGAAAAAGGCTCTGAACTTTTTCATAGTCAAAGCCTGTACTTCTTCTCTAATTTTGCCACTTTATCTGCTGCTCCTTTATAAGAGGATACCTTACAATACTGTCACCATCCAAATTCTCTTTATGCATATCAACTGCTGTTATTTGTTGGTTTTCATAAGTTGTATAATAATATATGCCTTTTGTGGCATTGCAACAGGATGTATATATTGTAATTTCATAGCTACCATCTTCCAACTTACAACATCCTCTCTGTTGCTGCACCGAACCTAATATATGAAAGAATTGACTTACACTTTCACTTTCCGATTCTCCGGATTTTGAATTCATTTTTGTAAAAGCGACCTTAGCGAATCGTGATGCCGATGACAAATCCCCCGGTAATCCCATTGCTCCCATTCCACGACTATAAATGTTCAAATCCACCTGTGGCATAAACTGATTTTTTGAAGGTTCATTTGTCAGATTCACATAATTATTAAGCATAAACATTTGTATGTCAAATGTTGGATTATTAGTCAGGACTCCCACCGGATTATTATATATTTTCACCCCTTCTTTTACCGGCTCTACTGTAATTGTTTCTTTTTCGTCTGAAATAATCCAGTGCAACTGAGAGGAAGAAAGACTTTCACTAAAATTAGTCCCTACAAGATTAATTCTTTCTAATAACGCTCTAGCCTGACTCACAGTCTCACACTTTCCCAAAATATACGGTATCATCTCAAACTGCGCCACATTATCTTTATTAGCATCCATAGGCCAGGATACTGCATTGCCAACAAAATTTAGCCCAGCCATACCCAGTCCTTTTTCATTTATAGCATCATAATACAAAGGATAACCATCAGAAACATACGCCATTCCTATAATTCCATAATGACTTTCCATTTTATTCATATGTCTAAATTCGAAGATGTAATTTCTAGGTGTAACTACTACTTCTTCCTTATACGAAAACTCATAATCCAGAGTTCTTCCGAAATAAAAATCTTTAGTCTTATAGGTTGCTGCTGTACACATAACTTCTTCCTTTCATATTACAGTTCATACTGTCTTAAACTTTCAATATCATTATAAATACTTTTTCGCTCTGCCGTCACACCATAGGCATTAAGTTCCGCTATAATTTCATTCATGGTTATGCTGTGCATTTCATCTGTTTTTCCATGAATATTTTCATCAAGTAAATTAATTTTAGTTTTTGATTTGTTCCTTTGCCATTATTTCCACCATTTACTTTTATAATATATTATCGATTTTTCTGTCATCCTGTTCTCTATTAGTCACAATAAACTTACATCAATAATAATTCTTTTTAACAAAAAAAGCAATTACAGCATTACTACCATAATTCCTTTTAACAAAAAAGCAATTACAGTATTACTACCATAATTGCTTTTAATTCTTCAAACTATAAAAGTTTTTTGTTTCTTAATTTATTTTAATACACGACCAATCTGTATGCAATTATACATCTTTTGTATCATATATCAATTAAATCTGTGGTCCTGCTGAAACTAAAGCCTTACCAGCTTCATTTCCTTCATATTTAGCAAAGTTCTTTGTAAATCTTTCTGCTAAATCTTTAGCCTTAGCTTCCCATTCTGAAGCATCAGCATAGGTATCTCTAGGATCAAGAATATTTGTATCAACTCCTGGAAGTTCTGTTGGTACTTCGAAGTTAAAGAATGGAATCTTCTTTGTTGGAGCATCTAAAATATCTCCATCTAAGATTGCATCAATGATACCTCTTGTGTCTTTAATTGATATACGTTTTCCTGTACCATTCCATCCTGTATTTACTAAGTAAGCCTTAGCTCCGCTCTTTTCCATTTTTTTAACTAATTCTTCTGCATATTTTGTTGGATGAAGCTCTAAAAAAGCCTGACCGAAACACGCTGAGAATGTAGGTGTTGGTTCTGTAATTCCACGTTCTGTACCTGCAA
>CAYWUE010000012.1:3342-43106 GCA_964461415.1 uncultured Eubacterium sp. | reverse complement strand
AACAACAGTTCCCGGCAGACTTTATTTCAGAAGCTGTAGACCAGACTCGTGGATGGTTTTATTCGCTTATGGCAGAGTCAACATTGTTGTTCGATAAAGCACCTTACAAGAATGTTATTGTATTAGGTCATGTTCAGGACGAAAATGGCCAGAAAATGAGTAAATCAAAGGGGAATGCAGTTGATCCTTTTGATGCATTAGAAAACTATGGGGCAGATGCAATCAGATGGTATTTTTATACTAATTCAGCACCATGGCTTCCAAACCGTTTCCATGGTAAAGCAGTTCAGGAAGGACAGCGTAAGTTTATGGGAACACTCTGGAACACATATGCATTTTATATTCTATATGCAGAAATTGACCAGTTTGACCCGACAAAGTATGCTCTTGAATATGATAAATTAAGCGTAATGGATAAATGGTTATTATCAAAGCTTAATTCAATGGTAAAAACTGTTGATGAAAGTCTTGAAAATTACAAGATTCCAGAAGCAGCAAGAGCCTTAGATGATTTTGTTGATGATATGAGTAACTGGTATGTAAGACGTTCAAGAGAGCGCTTTTGGGCTAAGGATATGCCACAAGATAAGATTAATGCATATATGACATTATATACAGCACTTGCTACAGTTTCAAAGGCAGCTGCACCTATGATACCATTTATGACAGAAGATATTTATCAGAATATTGTTAAGAGCGTAGATGAATCTGCTCCGGAAAGTATACATTTGTGTGACTTCCCTGAAGTAAATGAAAGCTATATTGACATAGAATTAGAAGAAAACATGAAGAGAGTTCTTGATGTAGTAGTTCTTGGTCGTGCATGTAGAAATGTTTCGGCAATAAAGAACAGACAGCCAATTGGAAAAATGTTTATGAAAGCTGATTTTGAACTGTCAGAATTCTATAAAGAAATAATTGAAGAAGAATTGAATATAAAAGAAGTAGAGTTTACAGATGATGTCAGAGCATTTACTTCATATTCATTTAAACCACAGCTTAGAACAGTCGGTCCTAAATATGGTAAATTCTTAGGAAAGATTAAAGAGGCGTTATCATCACTTGATGGAAATACAGCAATGGATAAGATTAACGCAGGTGAAGCGTTAACATTTGACTTTGACGGTGAAGAAGTTGTTCTTGAAAAAGAAGATCTTCTTATCGATATGGCACAGATTGAAGGATATGTTTCAGAAAGCGACAATAATATTACAGTTGTGTTAGATACTAATCTTTCAGATGAACTTATTGAAGAAGGTTTTGTAAGAGAAATTATCAGTAAGATTCAGACAATGAGAAAAGAAGCTGATTTTGAGGTTATGGATAAGATTACTGTTTCAGTTAATAATAATGAAACAATCAAGACAATAGTGAAGAACAATCTTGAAGAAATAAAATCAGAAGTATTAGCAGAGGAAGTAGTATTCGTACAGATTGAAGGATATGAAAAAGAATGGAATATAAACGGTGAAAAAGTAGTTTTTGCTGTTAAAAAAATGAACTAAAATCTGTGACATAAAAAATATGTTAGGAGGGCAATTGGAAAATCAAAAACTTTATTAAGGGTTGTGATTTTTCAGTTGCCTTGAATTGTATAAGGTAGGAGAGTAGTTATGGAAAAAAGTGAAGTTATGAAAAAACGTGATGAGTTAAAGGATGAGTTTAAAAAGCGTGTAAAGGCCCAGGCAAAAATGCTTTACAGAAAGACATTAGATGAAATCAGCGACAGACATAAATTTGTATGTGTAGCTTACGCTGTAAAGGATATTGTTATAGACCAGTGGATTGCGACACAAAAAGCATATGATGAAAAAGATGCAAAAATTGTTTATTATTTATCAATGGAATTTTTGATGGGCAGAGCTCTTGGAAACATGATTATAAATCTTTCAAGTCGAGAAGAAATTAAAGAAGCCATTGAGGAGTTAGGTCTTGACATTAATGTAATAGAAGACCAGGAACCGGATGCTGCACTTGGAAATGGTGGTTTGGGAAGACTTGCGGCATGCTTCTTAGATAGTTTGTCCACGTTAAATTATCCGGCATACGGATGTGGTATAAGATACAAATACGGTATGTTCCAGCAAAAAATCGAGGACGGATATCAGAAGGAAATTCCTGAAGATTGGTTAAGACACACTAACCCATTAGAAATAAAGCGTGAGGAATATGCCTGTGAAGTAAAATTCGGTGGTTATGTAAGAGTTGAGCACAGAGAAGGACGTAACTATTTCATTCAGGAGGGTTATCAGTCAGTTAATGCCATACCATATGATATGCCAATAGTTGGTTATGGTAACAATGTTGTTAATACATTAAGAATATGGGATGCCGAACCTGTAGTTCACTTTAATTTAGATGAGTTTGATAAGGGTGCTTATATGAAAGCTGTAGAGCAGGAAAATCTGGCAAAGACTATTACGGAAGTTCTTTATCCTAATGATAATCATTACGCCGGTAAGGAATTAAGATTAAAGCAGCAATATTTCTTTGTATCGGCAAGCCTACAGACTGCAATTAAGAAATATCTTAAAAATCACGATGATATTAGAAAATTACATGAAAAAGTAGTATTTCAGATGAATGATACTCATCCGACATTAACAGTAGCAGAACTTATGAGATTGTTGATGGATGAATATATGCTTGAATGGGACGAAGCATGGGAAGTTACAACAAAGTCATGTGCTTATACTAACCATACAATTATGAGTGAGGCATTAGAAAAATGGCCTATTGAATTATTCTCAAGACTTCTTCCAAGATGCTATCAGATTATAGAAGAAATTAATAGAAGATTCTGTATCGAAATCGAAACAAAATATCCTGGAAACAGGGAAAAAGTTGCAAAAATGGCAATTATTTACGATGGTCAGGTAAAGATGGCTCATCTTGCTATATGTGCAGGATTTTCTGTTAACGGGGTTGCAAAACTTCATACAGAAATACTCAAAAATCAGGAATTAAAAGATTTTTATGAGATGATGCCGGAGAAGTTCAATAATAAGACTAATGGTATTACACAAAGAAGATTCTTGTTACATGGAAATCCACTTTTGGCTGATTGGGTTACTGACAAGGTTGGTAATGACTGGATTACGGATTTATCAAAGATTAAAGGTATTGAGCTTTATGCTGATGATAAAAAGGCACAGGCAGAATTTATGAATATTAAGTATCAGAATAAAGTTCGTCTTGCAAAATATATTAAGGAAAATAACGGAATTAATGTTGATCCGCGTTCGATTTTTGATGTACAGGTTAAGAGGCTTCATGAATATAAGCGTCAGTTGTTAAATATCCTTCATGTTATGTATCTTTACAATCAGATTAAGGAACATCCTGAAATGGAATTTTATCCAAGAACATTTATTTTTGGAGCAAAGGCAGCAGCAGGATACAAGATTGCGAAGCTTACAATAAAGTTGATTAACAGTGTAGCAGATGTAATCAACAATGATGAATCAATTAACGGTAAAATTAAAGTTGTATTTATTGAAAATTATCGTGTTTCAAATGCAGAATGGATTTTTGCTGCAGCAGATGTTTCGGAACAGATTTCTACAGCATCTAAGGAAGCATCAGGTACAGGTAACATGAAATTTATGTTAAATGGTGCATTGACACTTGGTACAATGGACGGTGCTAATGTGGAAATGGTTGAAGAAGTAGGAAAAGACCATGCATTTATCTTTGGCCTTTCATCCGATGAAGTAATAAGCTATGAAAACAATGGCGGATATAATCCTATGGATGTTTTTAATTCAGACATGGATATAAGAAAGGTCCTTATGCAGTTAATCAACGGATTCTACTCACCGGAAAATCCTGAATTGTTCAGACCTATTTATAATTCGCTTCTTACAAAAGAAGAAACCGGAGTAGCAGACAGATACTTTATTTTAAAGGATTTTTGCTCATATGCACAAGCTCAAAAAAGAGTAGAAGCAGCTTACAGAGATACAGAAGGATGGGCAAAATCAGCTATTCTTAATGTTGCAAATGTAGGTAAGTTTACATCAGACAGAACAATAGAAGAATATGTAAAAGATATATGGCATCTTGAAAAAGTGACAGTAAAAATGGATTAAGAATAATCAGCTATAGATTGTGATATGAATTGTTACCGGAGTTTATCCGGTAGCACAATGTATCAGACTATAGCTGATTTTTTATATAAAATGAATATAA
Source organism: uncultured Eubacterium sp. (assembly GCA_964461415.1). Classification (GTDB taxonomy): domain Bacteria; phylum Bacillota; class Clostridia; order Lachnospirales; family Lachnospiraceae; genus Eubacterium_G. The sequence continues at coordinate 38,915 of CAYWUE010000012.1, read as the reverse complement.
TGCATAATCTATGAATTATTATTATATGCTAACATAAGGGACATTTAAGAGATGATTATGAGTAACAGGAAAAAATTTTTGCTTCTATTTTTGATATGCGTCTTGTTTCCGCTGACGATTTCCAAAATCAGTATTTTTTTTAATAAAGAACCAAAAGTTAGAAGTGAAATTAATAAAAATCAAAAAAATGTGATTGTAAAAAATCAATATTACAGTTTTGAAATGGATGTAGAAGAGTTTATCCCTTATGTAGTTTTAAGTCAGATGTCTATGGATGAACCACCAGAACTGATAAAGGCTCAGTCTGTGGTTATAAGAACCTATATTTTAAAGCAGATGAAAAATAAAAATAAAATTACTACGACTGATTTAGGTCTTAGTTATAGGAGTTATGCCGATTTAAAGAGAGAATGGTTTAGCGATTATTGCAGAGAAAATATTGCTGACAAAAAAGGTGTTTTTTATTATTTCTTGAATCTTAATTCCTATACGATATTTAATGAAAAGATGGGTAGAATAAAAAATATTGTAAATAAGACCAGGTCTAAGGTTATGAGAAAAGATGGAGAACTTATTTTACCGCTATTTCATAGTATGAGCAACGGAAAAACCAGAGATGGAAAAAAGATTCTTGGAGATGAATATGAATATCTTAAAAGCGTCAGGTGCGAAAAAGATATTATGGATAAGAAATCCACAAATACATACTTTTTTACACCAAAACAGTTTTTTAGAAGATTACAAAAAAATGATATTGTAGTTTATGAGAACAAAAAGGAAATTAATGATAAGAAGGTAGATGACCTTTTGAAAATGATTAAATTTAAAAAAGATGAACAAGGATATGTACTTTATTGCATAATAGGAGATACAGAGATTATGGGAGATGAATTTGCATCATCTTTTGGGATTGCATCAACTTGTATAAACATTAACAAGGAAAAAGAGGGAATACAAATAACTACAAATGGAACCGGTCATGGATTTGGTATGAGTCTTTGCTATGCAAGATATTTGGCAAGTGAAGGCAAGAATTACGAAGAAATTTTGAATACTTTTTATGATATGGGAGTTGTAAATGAATAAAGCGAATGATTGGGAAATATATAATAGTGAATAATTTTTGCATAAGAAAATATTTTGTGTCTCACTTATAATAATCAAAAATCATTGTATATTTTTAGAATGTATGGCTAATACTGTTATTGAGGTGATGAACATGGATAAAAAATTTATAGCAGCAGTAGTAGTTTGTTTTGTAGCATTAGTTGGAGTTGCCACGGGAACTTATTTTTTGGGACAAAAGGGTAATGAAAATATTGTAAATTTAGGAAAAACAAACATAGCTGAAACTACAACCGGAGATAAAAATATCGAAGCTGCCGGAGAGGTTTTACAAAATGAAACAGAATCTACAAAACCTGCTGATAGAGAAGTTGAAGATGGAGGATATACAGTAGAGGAGACAGAGACAACTAATAAGGTTATTAAAGAAAATACACAGTCAATATCTAAGGAAAAAGATTATTTATATGGACTTTCATCAGAAGCGGCAGCACAGATTAAAACGCTAAAATTCAATAAAAACAGTAAGCTGTTATGGCCGGTTCAAGGAAGCATAATAATACCTTATGATATGGAAAATACGGTATATTTCTCAACTCTAGATGAATATAAAGTAAATCCGGGAGTTGTGATTCAAAGCAGTAAAGGTACAGCCATAAAAGCGACAGCAGACGGTGTTATAACAAAAATACAGGAAGATGATGAGTTAGGAATTGTTATAAGTCAGGCTGTAGGAAATGATTATATTGTAAATTACGGACAAATTATTAATCCGACGGTTAAAGAAGGCAGCTTCGTTGAAGCAGGTCAGACAATAGCATATGTAAATGAGCCTACAAAATACTATACAAAGGAAGGAGAAAATATTTATCTTTCAGTAGAAAAAAACGGAAAAACTGTTGACCCATTAAATTTTATAGACTATGAAGACTAAATAAAGAAAACTGATTCAATTAATAAACTTTTGAATAATTAAGAGTTGATTAAATAACAATGGCATATGTCACATGATAAAACATTAAGCATATTATGTATTATGAATTAAAAATGCTGTTGTGACAGCAGGCAACAGGGGTTAGAAATAATCCTTACCTGTTGTTTTAAATAGATGGTGCTGCCATATTTGTGAAAGAATATGGCAGTGCTTTTTTATACAATAATACAATAATAAAAACTTTTTGTAGTGTTCTTTTTACTTAAAATATGATAGAATGGTTTTTGTGAAATTGTATATCATAACGGAATAAAAATATATTTGGGAGATAACAATGGAAGATAACAAGAACAAGGAACTAATTGAAGAAAATATTCAGGATGTGGATTTAGAAGAGAATATAGATTTTGAAGAAGAAATCATTAAAGATACAGAAAAATCCATGGAAGATAATGAAAAAGAACAGGATATCATATTTTTAGATGGTTCAGAAAAAAATGAATCGGACATTCAATCTAAAACTACAAATAATGATAAGCCAAGTAATGAAGCAGATGATGAAAAATCAGAAGAAGCAGATGAGCAGGAAGAAAGCGGAAGATACAAGGTTTTGGCAAGACTTATGCCTAATTTATGGACCTATGGAAGTCCGATCCTGTTTGAGAACGGTGTGCTTGAAAGAGACCAGGTAAGCAACATTAACAGATTATCATTGGCATTTACTAATATCTACGAGAAAGATATAAGGGATTTGTATATTACAATTTTTGCAGATGATGGTGATGGGAATATCGAAGAAATTAATCATAGTTATCTTGCGATGGGACAGACTTATCTTGCAACAAAAGGCAAAGCTGCAAAAATCGTTGTAAAAAATGAAAATGCAAATAGATTCGTGATTAAAATGGAGAAGGTTGTATTTGAGGATGGCTCGGTTTGGTCTAAGAGTGACGCAATACTTGAAAGTGCAGGCGAGATGGAAGATGTAGCACTTTTCGCACAGGCTAAGACAAAGGATTATGAAGATAATTACATTTCCGGTGTAGAAGAAGTTGAGAAAGATGATTCGGCAAGCATTGGAAACGGTATTGAAATTTTAAAGCGAATCGTTTGGTACAAAAACAGTGCTGAAATCATAAACAATGCAAGGAAAAAATATGACCTAGCCATAAAAAATGAAGAAAGAAAGCAGGCAAGCGAGGATAGGCGTATTAACAGACAAAAAGTTGTCAGAAAGAAATATATAACAGCAGCAGTTATATTAGTTGCCATAGTGCTGATTGGAATTTTATTAGCGGTTACATGGTTTATGCCTAATGAGAAATATAATCAGGCACAGAAGTTTATAGACAATAAAAAATATGGCAAGGCAGTTGAGGCATTTGATAAACTTGGCGGATTCAGAAAGAGTGAAGCATTTCTTGCAGAAGCATATTATAATCTTGGTTTAGAAGCGTTGAGCAATAATGATGAAAAGATGGCATCGGATTATTTTACAAAGAGTCATAATTCAGATGAAAAATCAGAATATGGAAAACAGGCCGGAGCCTTCCTTGATTATTATTCTGCAGTTGAAGCACTTGAAAAGAAAGATTATGATAAAGCTAAGGAATTATTTACATCAAGTGCAAAAGATGCATCTGATTTTAATCTCATAAACAAGGCAAGTGCCGGAATGGCACAAGTTTCATATATCAATGCGGATTACAGTACTGCATGGCAAACAATTAAGAATGTATATGCTAAAGATAATACAACTTTTTCTGCACAGTATGCAGAATATGGATATGCTTATGCAAAACAGTTGATTGACAAAGGTTCAATTAAAGAGGGAATGGAAATTTACTCAAAGGTTAAAAAACTTTCAAAAGCTACAAATCTTAATGAAAGTGTTTATAATCAGGCAGTTAAGTTAGGTGAGGCAGGAAAGATTCAAGAGTGTATTAATCTTTTAGAGCAGATAAAAGGAAGTTATAAACCGGCAAAAAATTTGTTTGACACAGTTAGCACTTTCCATAAAAAAGTAGAACTTTGGGTAGGGACATGGAAACATACCGGAACAGTTAATGGTGAAAAGAAAACCTACACAATTACAATATCTGAGGTATTATTCAAAGGTGAGCCATGTTTGAAAATTAAGGACTTAAATAACAAAACATTAGGATTTGACACTGTTATTAGTTCTAAAAACCATGTTACTCAGATTGAAATTAATGAATACAGACTTCATTTTAAACTGAAAAAGTATCATGACCAGAAGTTTACACTTACGATTCTTGAAGGCAAGAAAATGATGAGAGAACTAAAATATGCCGGAGAAAAATATAAAACAAAATATAAGAAGAAAAAATAAGTGTTAAAAATGATTCACCATAAAGGAAAATGAATCAGAAAAGTGGATAAAAATTGTTTTTGAAAATATAAAATTAAAGGCAGTAAAAATATTTTTAGAAAAAACAATAGATAAATAAAAATGCGATAAAGAAAGAGAGCTTGAAAAAACAGCTCTCTTTTTTTGTATAAAATCTTCGAAGAAAAACGTTTCAATAGCCTATAAAATAAAGAAAAATAAAAATATTTTTAATGCTTCTAAATATTGAGAGATTTAAAAATTAAAGGTATTATTAAGTTACAAAATTACAGTTACATTATAAAAAATGATTGACAGTTAACAACAAGAATAATCCACAATATCTAGGGAAAGGGAGAAAATTATGAGGATTAAGAAAAATGTTAAAAAAATTATTTCCGTAGTATTAACATTTGCTTTGATAGTAACATCAGTCACTATATATAGCAAAAAAGTAACAAGAGCGGAAGAAACTTTGGAAAGTATGGTTGCCAATGAAAATGGTAATTATAACTTGGCAAAAGGTGGAGAGGTTAGCTATCTTAACACACATTCAGACGGAGCGGGTACTACTCCTGATAAAATCACTGATGGTTCATTTAGCACAGCGCATTGTGCAATAAATGATGCAAATGATAACTGGGGAGGAGAAGGTAGTGAAACCTATGTTGTAGTAGATCTTGGAAAAACATATGAAGCAGAAAATATAGATAAGATAGTTGTTGGATACAAAGATGGTGCAACAAATGATACTGTCTTAAGCAGAAGTTATTCTATATCATATTCATCGGATGGTGAAACATATAGCACAGTTATAGATAATAGAACAGTTTCAGAATTTGATAATAAAGATATTAATGCAACTATAGATGATGTAAAAGGTACAGTTGGTAATGTAAGATGGATAAAAATATATTATCCGGTAACTGCTGAGTATGGAATGCAAATAAAAGAAATAGCAGTGTTAGATACAGACTTAGATGTACAACAGGTTACTGTAGAATCAATTGCTAATCCTAAAGATTTTACAGCTATTGCCGGTGAAGGTACTGATGTGACTGGACAAATAACTGTAAAAGTAGTTGCAGATGAAAAACAGGAAGATTTTTGGTATGCTATTTATTTGGATGGTGTAAAAAAGACAGTAGTAAGTGCAGAACAGGATTACGTTATAACTGGAATTAAAAAAGGACAGCATGAAGTAAAAGTAATATCAGTATATAAGGGAGCTGAGTCTGAAGGCATTATAAAGACAGTTGTAGTCCCTACTATAGAAGATAAAGTTACTGATATAAATATGAATGTTGCCTATGGAAAAGAATATGAGATTTTTAGAACTGATGGCTCAAACGAAAGTGCAGAAGGTAATGGAAATATAACAAATGGTATTATTGACGGAAATGACTATATTACTGCTGAAATAAATACCGAAGCGTCTTATTTCACTATAGATTTAAAGGATTTATATGTTGCTAATACAATTGATAAGATAGTTGTTTGGTTTAGATCATATGTCGGTGGTACATGGCCGGAACAAGGTGGATTTGAAATCAGATATTCAAAAGATAATACAGCTTTTGAAAACGCAGCAACAATCACTCAGGAAGAATTCAATAGTGAGAGAGAAAAACAAGGAATTGCACCTTTTGGCATATCTATAGATGTATCAACAACAGAATTAGATGCGGTTCGTTATGTGCAGATATATTTTCCGGAAAAAGTAGGATATGGCGCACAGCTAACTGAGGTAGGTATTTTTGATATGGATGGTGATTTAGAAGAAGCTGTTAGAGATACTTATACAGTAACAATTGACGACGTGGCAAATGAAGTGGGCTCTACATACAAATTACCTGAAAATGATAATGTTAAAGCTTATTATGAAATAATAGATGGAAAGTTTTATAAGCCTAATACAGAAATAAATGTAAATAAGAATTTAGAATTTGTTACAGTTAATGAAATCACAGTAAATCTTACAAATGGAGCAGCCATAAGAATTGATGCAGGAGAACAGGGTGGAATCAGATTTAGGGCAAAAGTATCTGTAACTTGTGGATTAGATAGTAAAAAAGACGATATTATAAATAGTATTCAGTCAGGAATGTTAATAACAACTAAGGATATTTTAGAAAATGCTGATAACGCTGAATTGACTGTAGGTGATATGGATGCAATTGGAACAGTTTTGAAAGTAGAAAATTCTGGGTGGTATAATGACGAGACCGGTCTGTATTGTGCATCATTAATAAAAATTTTGGAAGCTAATTATGATAGAACATTTGTTGCTAGAGCATATGTGGAAATTCCATATACAATCGGAAATGAATATATATATTCTGATGGAAATGGCACAGAATATGCTAAAACGGTAGAAAGAGATATTAAGACTATTGCGGGAAAAATAATTAAAAATGCGTCAGTGTTTAACAGTTACACACAGGAGCAGCAAAATGCAATTAAGAAATTTGCAGGTTTAGAATAGGGAGGTTAATATGAAAAAGAAATATACAACTCCGGAAATTGAAATAATAAATATAACAATAAATGATATTATAACTAGCAGTTCAGATTACGAAAATGCAGGACTTATAAAGGATAATGTCATAAATAATGGTGTTGGAGATGGAACATTTTCTGACTATTATTAAAATTTATTAAAAAATAGATTTTGATTATCAAAAAAAATAATTAGAAAATTAGATTTTAATTAGAGAATAACTGTTATGCCAGGTCCTATATATGATATAGTATAAGAAGATACAACATAATAATTAAAAAATAATATTTAGTTATATTCATATATGGATTGGAGATTGCTATGAAGATTAAGCAGGCGGCAAGTTATCAGGAACAGGTTAAAAATCTAAAATCAAAAGGTTTGATTATAGAAGACAAAGAAGATTGTATAGATTTTTTGAAACATACTAATTATTACAGGTTTTCGTCTTACTGTGAATCTTTCAGATACGAAGGAAAAGGCAGATTTATAGAAGGGACTACATTTAATCAAATCAGAAATATCTATATGTTTGACCAAAAGTTAAGAGCATGGTTGTTTGAGGTAGTTGAAGAAATAGAATTTGCACTTCGAACCCAGATTTCCTATTATCATGGAACAAAATATGGTGCAGATGGGTATCTGGATCCAAACAATTTTAACAGGCAGCATGATGGAAGAAGTTTTTATCATCATCTTAGAACTGTTATAAGAGAAAATAAAGATTCTCCGGTAGTTAAACATCACAATGAAAAGTACGATGGAAAGTATCCTTTGTGGGTTATAATTGAATTTTTTTCGATGGGGATGCTGTCTAGATTTTTTAAAGACATGTTTAATGAGGACAAAAATAATATTGCCGATATTTATTTTACTACGGGTGAATGTTTAGAAAATTGGATTCAATGTGTTACAACAGTGAGAAACAGGTGTGCACATTATTCAAGATTTTATGATTGGGAATTTTCTAATCATCCGATTTTTGTAGAAAAAACTTTGCCAAAAGAAGATACCACTGTATTTGGGCAGTTATTGGTGCTTAGAAACATGTATCCTAATTCATTAGAATGGAATAATGAATTGATTCCAAGGTTAGAAGACATAATAAAGCGATACAAAAAAGACATAAGATTTGAACATTTAGGACTACCGGATAATTGGAAACAGTGGCTTCTGAAATTATAGTACAAGCTTGTCAGAGTCTTGAAATTTTGGCGTTTCGTGGTATAATCCCTATTAACAATCAATTAAAGGAGACTGAACCATGGAAAATAAAGATAAAATGATAGATGATATAATAGCTATGCTTGACAATAGTGTTATGAATGGCGATGGACATATAAATATAAAGATGGATGAAAATCAAAATCAGTCAAAGGAAGTTACAAGAGGATGTGCAGAGTGTTCTGTTAACCCCATGGCATGTAGTGTTCCGACTATAGAACTTCCGGGTGACGAAGACTTTGAAAAATAATATAACAAGGTTAGTGGATAATCATAGTTGAAACACTTATAGAAAAATAAGATACCCAATATTTAGGGTATCTTATTTGCGTTAAGAGAAAGATTATATACATAGTTATAAAGATTTAGCTAATAATCATATCAAAGTTATTGTAAAAAGATAAATAAGGTTATAGTATAGAACTATGTGACAATAATAAATGATGAAAGTTGAGGAAAATGTCTTGAACAAGAAGAAAAATATTTTGCATTATATTCTTAGATATATAGCAATTACAGTGGGGGCGGCTATGTATGCGATAGCACTTACATGGTTTTTAGACCCGAATCAGTTAGCACCGGGAGGAGTTTCGGGAATTGCAATCATTCTTAAGGAGTTATTTCCGATGTTACCGGGACTTGGTACATTGATTTTGATTTTTAATATTCCAATTCTCATACTTGGAGTTTGGAAGTTTGGAGTGAAATTTACAATTTCAACGATTTATACAGTAGTAATTTCATCTATTATGATGGATGTTATGCCCGGACTTACAGGAATTAAAGCAATAACAATGAATCCTATGTTGGCAGCTGTAATAGGTGGTGCTCTTCATGGGATTTCAGCGGGAGTATTATTTAGACTTGAGACAACAACAGGTGGAACTGATGTTATAATAAAGATTATCAGACAAAAGAAACCACATTTAAAAACAGGTCAATTATATATAATTACAGACTTGATTATTCTTGCTGCGTCAGCCTTAGCATTTAGAAATGTTGAGGTAGCTTTATATGCGGCAGTTACTATTTATATTACCTCGATGGTAATGGATAAAACATTATATAATGGTGACCAGCAAACTATGGTTTATATTGTAAGTGCTAACAGAAAAGTATTAGCAGAAAGAATGCTTGAGGAATTAGATTTAGGTGTTACAATGCTGCAAGCTGTAGGTGCATATGAGAATACACCAACGGAAGTAATTATGTGTGTCATGAGAAAATCTACATTAGTGAAAGTTAGAAATCTGTTAAAAGAGGTTGATTCAGAGGCATTTATGATTGTAGGAACAGCAAATGAAGTTTTCGGTGAAGGATTTAAAGATCATTACGGAGCGGAAATATAAAGAAACGGGAGAAATTATGGCAACTTTAAAAGATGTAAAAAGAATAGTAATAAAGGTAGGAACATCAACATTAACTCATCATACCGGAAAATCTAATATCAGACAAATAAAAAAACTAGTGACAGTTATTTCAGACATTGTCAATTCAGGAGTTGAGGTGGCACTTGTAACATCAGGGGCAATAGGTGTAGGTGTTGGCAGGTTAGGACTACGAGAAAGACCAAAGGATACAGCAGGTAAACAGGCTGCGGCAACAATCGGTCAATGTGAATTAATGTTTATGTATGATAAGATGTTTGCCGAATATGGACATACAGTCGGACAGTTTCTTATTACAAAAAGAGATGTAGATAATGATGAATGTAGACAAAACCTGATAAATGCTTTTGAAAAAAGTTTTGAATACGGAGCAATTCCTATTATTAATGAAAATGATGCAGTTGCAATAGAAGAAATTGTATATGGTGATAATGATAGTCTTTCAGCTATTGTTGCAAAACTTATAAAAGCAGATGCGCTGTTTATTCTTACAGATATTGATGGCCTTTATGATAAGGACCCTAATAAAGATGAGAATGCCAGAATTATTCCGGTTGTTGATGAAATTACAGAAGCATTATTTGAAATAGCCGGTGGTAAGGGCTCTAAGTTTGGTACAGGTGGAATGACTACAAAACTTCAGGCGGCTCAGATTGCAACTGGAGCAGGTATACCTACAGTTGTGATGAATGGTAGTGATACTAATAATATTTATAAAATATTAGAAGGACACCAGGTGGGAACATTTTTTGTGGCAAAATAAAAGTTTTTGAGAAAGTATAGAGGTATTTATGTTAGAAAATTTGGGAATTAATGCAAAAGAAGCTGAAAAGGTTTTGATGGTTGCAACTACAGAAGAAAAGAATAAGGTTTTAAATAAAATTGCACAAGCCCTTATTGAAAATTCAGAAATAATTATTAAGGCTAATAAAAAAGACCTTGATAATGGAAAAACAAATGGTATGCCTGAATCTATGCTTGACAGGCTAAGACTTAATAAAGAGAGGGTTGAAGGAATGGCAAAGGGTGTCAAGGATGTAGCTTTGCTACCAGACCCTGTAGGAAAAATTCTTTCAGAAACAGAAAGACCTAATGGATTGAAGATTCAAAAAGTGGCAACACCTATAGGTGTAATTGCTGTAATTTTTGAAGCGAGACCTAATGTAACATCTGATGCAGCAGCTTTATGTTTGAAATCTGGAAATTCGGTTATTTTAAGAGGCGGAAAAGAAGCAATAAATTCTAATAAGGTGATTGCAAATGTTATGCGCGACGCAGTTAGGGAAGCGGGAATGCCTGAAGATGTTATCCAGTTGGTAGAGGATACTTCAAGAGAAAGTGCTAATGAACTTATGAAAATGAATAAGTATGTAGATGTACTGATTCCAAGAGGTGGTGCAGGACTTATTCAGGCAGTGGTAAAAAATGCAACAGTACCTGTAATTGAGACTGGAGTTGGCAATTGCCATATTTATGTTGATAAAGATGCGGATGTAAAAAAAGCTGTAGAGATAGTTTTTAATGCAAAAACTTCAAGACCGTCTGTATGTAATGCGGCGGAAAGTTTGCTGATACATAAAGATATTGCGAAGAAAGCTCTATTTGCCATCAAGGAGAGATTGGATGAAAAACAAGTACTTCTTGTAGGTGATGACAGAGCTAGAAATATAATAAATGATATAGAGAAGGCTAGTGATGATGACTGGGCTACAGAATATTTGGGCTACAAAATGTCGGTAAAAATCGTGGATTCTGTGGAAGAAGCTATTGAGCATATTTATAAATACAGTACAGGTCACAGTGAGTGCATAATTTCAGAAAATATGGCTACAGCAGAATTATTCTTAAACAGAGTGGATTCTGCAGCAGTCTATGTAAATGTCAGCACAAGATTTACTGACGGTGGCGAATTTGGATTTGGAGCAGAAATAGGAATTTCTACACAGAAACTTCATGCAAGAGGTCCGATTGGATTGCCGGAATTGCAGTCCTTTAAATACAAAATATATGGAAATGGCCAGATTCGATAAAAAAGACTACAAATAAGACAGAATGTATAGTTATGTTTACAATTTTTTAATTATAGTTAATAGACTAAAATGGAAAAATTTATTATAATTATAAAATCGTGAGTATTTTACAATATGTTAGGAATTAGTTATGCTTGATTCTTGCGTCAAAAACTTGCTTTGGCGACTGAAGCTAGTATCTGGTTAAGAATTAGTTACGCTTGATTCTTGCGTCAAAAACTTGTTTTGGCGGCTTGGCTAGTATCTGGTTAAGAATTAGTTATGTATGATTCTTATGTCAAAAGTCAAGGTTGCGAAGACTGAAATTTAAGAATATATATGAAAAGGGAAAATAAATACAAAGGAGTATGATGATTATGAAGAAACTACTGTTCATTATCAATCCTAAAGCGGGAGTAAAAAAAAATAAACACTTTATTGATGAGGCACTGGAGATTTTTGAGTCGGCTGGATATAAGGTTGGAGTTAAATATACAAAAAAAAGAGCTGATGGCACACGTATTGCAAAAGAATATGGAGACAAAGCAGATTTGATTGTATGTATGGGCGGTGACGGAACTCTTAACGAAGTAATGCAGGGAATGTTAGAAGCAAAAGTGACGACTCCTTTGGGATACATCCCAGCAGGTTCTACTAATGATTTTGCAAATAGTCTTGGATTAAAGACTAATCCGAAGGAACAGGCAGAATTCATTATTGAAAATGAGGCTAAGCCGTTGGATTTAGGATGTTTTAATGGAAGATATTTTGTTTATACTGCTTCTGCAGGCATTTTTACTAAGACATCTTATTCAACACCTCAGGAGCTTAAAAATAGATTAGGACATTTTGCCTATATTCTTAGTGGAATAAAAGAAGTTTTCAGTATTAGAAGGCTGAAACTTAGAATTGAGACAGAAGACGAAGTTTATGAAAATAAATACATATTTGCAGCCATAAATAATGCAAAAAAAGTTGGCGGAATAATGAAGTTAGATAAGGCACATATAGAATTTAATGATGGTGAATTTGAATTGATGCTTGTGGATTTTCCAAAGAGCTTTATTGAGTTGATGAGAACAGTAGGAAAGATTTTTAAGCAGGATTTTTCAGGACATATTACTTTTAAACAGATTAAAAGTGCTAAAATAACAAACTGTTCTGATGTTGATTGGTCACTAGATGGTGAAAAAGAAAAGGCTCACGAAAGTATAGAATTTAAGGTAGAACATAATGCTATCAATTTTATCTATTAGTATTATGAAAATTGATTTATATGTATGACGAAAAAATATATTCAAACATAGATTAAAAACAATGATAAATAAAAGTGAGTATTGTGTGTTATCAGAGTTGATAGGATGTAAGAGGGGTATATATGACAATAACGAAGGAAAACATTAAAGATTTTACAAAAAAATATGCAAAGGTATGTCGTGACAATGATATAGTGGAAAAAGAGCTTTTTACACAGTATGGTGTGAAAAGAGGACTTAGAGATATAAGTGGTAAGGGTGTGCTAACAGGAATTACAAATATATCAAGAGTTGAATCCACAAAGATTGTTGACGGAAAAAGTGTTCCGTGCGAAGGACAACTTTATTTTAGGGGCTATAAAATTCAGGATCTTGTAAACGGATTTATGTCTAATGATAGATTTGGCTTTGAGGAAGTAGCATATTTGCTATTGTTTGGACAGCTTCCTAATGAGGAAGGATTAGAAGAATTTAGACAGATGATGGCTGCATCAAGAAGATTGCCTACAAACTTTGTCAGAGATGTTATTATGAAAGCTCCTAGTGAGGACATCATGAATACTTTATCAAAATGTGTTTTGACATTAGCTTCATACGATAAGCATATGTCAGATACATCTGTTGAAAATGTTATAAGACAGAGTATAAATCTGATTAGCACATTTCCGATGATTTCGGTATATGGTTATCATGCCTACAATCATTATAAGAGAAATAAGAGTTTGTACATACATAGACCGAAGGCAGAATTGTCGACTAGTGAAAATATTCTTAGAATGTTAAGACCGGACAAAAAGTATACAGAGTTAGAAGCAAAGGTTCTTGACTTAGCTTTGGTATTACATATGGAACATGGTGGTGGAAATAATTCAACTTTTACAACAAGAGTTGTGACATCATCAGGTTCAGATACATATGCAACCATATCGGCGGCATTATCTTCACTTAAGGGACCAAGACATGGTGGAGCAAATATTAAGGTTGTTGAAATGTTTAAGGATATTAAACAGAATGTTAAAGATGCAACTGACGAAACAGAAGTAAAAGAATATTTGAGAAAAATACTTAACAAGCAGGCGTTTGATAAGCAGGGATTGATTTATGGTATGGGTCATGCGGTATATTCAATATCGGATCCTAGAGCAGAAATATTCAAAAGCTTTGTTGAAAAACTTGCTAATGAAAAAAATCGAAGCAAGGATTTTGCATTATATAGTATGATAGAGGTGTTAGCACCACAGGTTATTGCAGAAGAAAGACAGATTTATAAGGGCGTTAGTGCTAATGTGGACTTTTACAGTGGTCTGGTATATAGTATGTTGGATATTCCAGAAGAGTTGTTTACACCAATGTTTGCTATAGCACGTATAGTTGGATGGAGCGCGCACCGTATAGAAGAAATTATTACGGCAGACAAGATTATGCGTCCTGCATATGTCAGCAACTGTAGCTTTAACGACTATATCGAAATTGACGACAGATTATAAAGATAATAAAGTCGGTTACAACGTAATGGATGATTTTTGGTAATTTCATCGGTTATAGTTTGTAACCGATTTTGACATAATGGTAAAAAAATTGCCATAGTAAAAATTTAGAATTTTAGAATAAAGTGTATACAATTAATGAGAATTTAGAATAGAGTATATGGAATTTATAAAAATTTGAAATTGTGTATATGGATTACACGAAATTAAGGAGAATTATGAAGCTTACTAAAAGTGATGTTGAAAAAATAAAAGAAGAAATTGAACATAGAAAGCTCGTTGTGCGACCTAAGGCGATTGAGGCAGTAAAAGAGGCAAGAGCGCAGGGGGATTTGAGCGAGAATTTTGAATATTATGCTGCTAAAAAAGACAAAAATAAAAATGAAAGTAGAATTGGATATCTTGAAAGAGTTTTAAAAACAGCGACAATAATTTCTGATGAATCAAAAGATGATGAGGTAGGACTTAATAAGAAGGTTCAGGTACTTTTTGAAGAAGATGATGAAGAAGAAACCTTTAAAATTGTAAGCACAATGCGAGGAGATTCTATAAATGGAAGGATAAGCAGTGATTCACCTCTTGGAGCGGCTCTCATGGGGCATAAAGTAGGAGACAGAGTGGAAGTAAAAGTTAACGATAGGTTGAGCTATTATGTAATTATAAAAGCTATTGAGAATACAGGGGAAGAAGAAACTGACACAATTAGAAGTTTCTAGTGTGGAAAATTAATTTTTCATTACCATTTGTGTCGCTAACTTAAGGGACGGAATGGAGATAAGTGTGGAAAAATAATTTCTCCATTACTATTTGAGCTACTGACAAAAGGCGGTGGAATGGAGATTAAAATGAAAAAAGGAAGATTAACAATATTTACCGGATATAGTTCAGGAGTTGGAAAAAGTCATATAATGTTGCAGCGTGCTACACAAGAATTTGGTGACAATGTGATTGTAGCTTATTTAAACGAGCAACAACGAAAAATTCGCGATATTACCGAAAGGAAAGAGAAGACAAAAAAAGCATATTCTATAAATGAGCTTATAAGTAATGGAGAAAATAAGGTGGTTGTCTTAGATGAAATGGGAATGGGGCAAAAGTGTATTGAACATTCCTCGTTTATTTATGAAGACATTGAAATACTTTTAAATAATGGAATAGATGTTTATACTAGTGCAAATATAAAAAGATTTTCAGGTATTAACGAAAAATTTCGTAAAATATCAGGGATTGGTATTAAAAAAACTATTCCGGCAAAATTTCTCGACATGGCAGAACAGATTGTTTTGGTATGCAGAGAGCCTGAAGAATTAATAATAGATTATAAAATGGGGAAATTATTTAATGAAAAAAATCAAAAGTCCAATATTACAAAGAAAAATTTTTCGCCATATGTATTAGAAGAATATCAAAAATTAACTTTTGAGATATTAAAAGAATATGAAGAAAAAGTTGAAATTGTTCATAATACTGTTAGTTCAGAAAAAAAGATTAAAAAGAAAAATACTTTTTAAAGAAGAAAAGCTATGGTAGAATATACTTAAAACACATGATGTAAGGGAGAGTGAAAAAATGAATATTATGCATGATATATCACCTGATAGAATCAGTCCGTCAGATTTTATTGCAACAATTGAAATTAGTAAAGGAAGTAAGAAAAAATACGAATTAGACAAGGAAACAGGATTGATTATTTTAGACAGAATACTGTATTCGTCGGTTCATTATCCTGCGAACTATGGATTTATACCAAGAACCATAGATGAAGATGGTGATCCATTAGATGTATTAGTCCTTTGTTCAGAACCAATTGAACCTATGTCTTTAGTAAGATGTTATCCGATAGGTGTAATGTATATGATTGATGGTGGAGATATGGATGATAAGATTATTGCTATTCCATATGGTGACCCAACATATAATTGCTATACGGATATCAATCAGTTGCCGACTCATATTTTTGATGAAATAAAGAATTTCTTTACAATTTATAAGAACTTAGAAGGTAAAGAGACTAAAGTGGACGAGTTCGGCGGTCCTGTAGATGCAGCAAAAATTATTTATAAATGTATAGATATTTATAATGATACTTATGGTGATAGAGAAAAATAATAAATAATAGCTTAATGAAGAAAGATTATGACAGTTAATGAAAAATTAGAATCATTAAGACACGCAATGGGTAGGCATAATATAGATATATATGTTGTGCCTACTTGTGATTTTCATGGTTCGGAGTATATAGGTGATTATTTTAAAACGAGGGAATATATTTCAGGCTTTACGGGCTCTGCCGGTGTGGCGGTTATAACGAAGGAAGAAGCGTTACTTTGGACTGATGGAAGATATTTTATACAAGCGAAGGAACAGTTAAAAAAATCTGAGTTTGTGTTGATGAAAGCAGGAGATGCAGGTGTTCTGACAGTAATTGAGTATCTTAAAGAAAAAGTTGATGAATCTTTTACGGTAAACAAAGCACAGGGAATTAAAGATGAAATTATAATTGGTTTTGATGGTAGAATGATAAGCACTAATATGGCTGAGGACATTGCAAAGATTGCAAAAATTAACAGTGATGTTGATTTGGTTGGTGATATATGGGCTGATAGACCGGAGATATCCTGCAAACCAATTTGGGAGCTTCCTATAGAATATGCTGGAAAGAGTCGTGGCGAAAAGATATCGGATATAATAGCGGAAATGAAAAAGGAAGATAGTCAGGTTTTAATAATTACGTCACTTGATGAAATAGCCTGGATATTGAATCTAAGAGGAAGTGATGTGGAGTGTAATCCGGTTTTTATGAGCTTCTTGGTAATTACAGAAGATGAATGCAGACTTTTTGTGCAGAAGAAAGCGTTAGATGACTGCAAAACGATAACCGATATGGAAAAATGTAAAACTAATATAATTCTAGACAGTTATGAAACGATATATGATTACCTTGCCTTATTAAATAATAAAAGGATATGGATTGATAAGGAAACAGCTAATTATAATATTGTGAAATCAATAAATAAGACTAATACTGTAATTAATAAATTTTCTCCGGCACTTCATATGAAGGCAATTAAGAATGATACAGAAATTAACAAAATGAAGAAGGCACATTTGCTTGATGGCATTGCTATGACAAAATTTATTTATTGGTTGAAAAATAATGTGGGAAAAATTCCAATGTCAGAGGTTATGCTTGGAGAAAAATTGGAAGAATTTCGAGAGAACATAAGTGTGTGTCGAAATAGTTATATTGGTCCAAGCTTTGCCCCTATAGTTGGTTATAAGGAGCATGGAGCTATTGTGCATTACAGTGCTACAAATGAAAGCGATTATAAAATATCACCTGAAAGCATTGTGCTGATTGATTCCGGAGGGCAGTATATGGAGGGTACAACGGATGTAACTAGAACTATAAGCCTAGGCAAGGTTACAGAAAAAATGCGCAAGATGTATACGACAGTATTAAGAGGACATTTAAATCTTATGGCAGCAGTTTTTAAGGAAGGTTGTAGCGGTGTTACGCTAGATTATTTGGCACGAGAGCCACTTTGGGAAAAAGGGATGGACTATAATCATGGAACCGGTCATGGGGTAGGATGTCTTTTGAATGTACATGAATCGCCAGTGGGAATTAGATATCGCATAATGAAAAATCCAGAGCTTAATCCTATATTAAAACCTGGA
The DNA here is from genome assembly GCA_964461415.1 of uncultured Eubacterium sp. Classification (GTDB taxonomy): domain Bacteria; phylum Bacillota; class Clostridia; order Lachnospirales; family Lachnospiraceae; genus Eubacterium_G. The sequence continues at coordinate 21,021 of CAYWUE010000012.1, read as the reverse complement.
ATGATTACATCTAATGAACCTGGAATTTATATAGAAGGCGAATTTGGTATAAGAATAGAAAATCTTATTTTGTGTATTGAAAAAGAAAAAACGCAATATGGCAGATTTCTTACTTTTGAACCGTTAACTTTAGTTCCTTATGATAAGGAACTCATTGACATAGATGAGATGACAATAAAAGAACAGACATTGTTAAAGTCGTATAATAAATTGGTGTATGAGAAAATAGCACCATATTTGAATGATGAAGAAAGAGAATGGCTAAAACAACAATAAGGGATTACATTTTTTCGGTGCGTCTCTTGCTGGAGCCCACTTTTTAATTTATTCCCACAATAGGAACTGTAAATTTCGCGAAAATTACAAGTTATTAAATGAGGAGGTTTTAATAAAAATATAATTATATGTGCAAAGGAGTGGGAAGTTATGATGAAAATATTGACATAGAATCTGGAATTGAAGTTGATATGTATGACGAGAATTTTGTTGAAATAATTAGTGTAGAAGAGGATAAATAAGTAGAATTTTGAATGAATAGTGTGAAAAATAAAATCATTCATTGCTATTTATGCCTGAATAATGAGAGAGGAAAGGTGAATTATTATGAAAGAAACAAAAGAGAATAAAAAGATTAAGTTATTGAGAAAATTAATGACTAAAAAAGTAACTTTAATGGTTGCTATTGTTTGCGTTGCGGTTGTTGTTATTTTGGGTATTGGAAGTAGATTTTTAACCAGCAGCGAGACTACAAAAATGGGATTAGAAAATATTGGAGAATTTGCTACTCAATGTGCCTATTGTACAGAAATCAATGTTATAGACGAAGCAAGAGAATTATTTAAAATTAAAATTCCATTTACTCAAAGCAAATATATTTACACAATGGATTTTGAAATAAAAGCCGGTTTCGATTTTGAAGAAATTAAGTGGGACGTTAAGGATAATAAGATAGTGGTAAGTATGCCAGAAGTTAAAGTGCTGAGCAATGAACCACGTACAGACAAAGTTAAAATATATCATGAAAAGGAAAGTATATTTAAACAAATAGATTTGGAGGACATACTTGTATCTATTGATGATATGAAAAAAGATGCAGAAAAGAATGCTATTGCAAATGGTCTGTGTGATAATGCTAAGACAAATGCAGAGACAATAATTACAGGTTTCTTGGCACAAGAATACGATTTGGAACAATACAAAGTAGAATATAAGTATGCGGAGGAAAATACAAAATGATGAAGAAAATATTAATTATATTAGCTATTATTGTAGGATTAATACTTTTGTTTTATTTGGGATTGTTTTTGACAGCGTAAGTTAAAAAATGTTTTCTATTTAAAAATGAACTTTAACATATAAAATGTATATTTTGCATAGATTGTAAAAAGCAAACTATGCAGAGGTTTTTTTGAAAGAGTATATAGAAGAGAGAGCAGTTAATATTGCAAACTATATTATGTATACTAATGCGACTGTGAGACAAGCAGCAAAAAGATTTGGTATCAGCAAAAGTACGGTACATAAAGATGTAACAGAACGTTTAGAGAAAATTAATCCTTCGCTAGCACACGAGATTAGAAAGGTGTTGGATATAAATAAAGCAGAAAGACATATTAGGGGAGGTCTTGCTACAAAAGAAAAATACAGTCAAAAAAAGATCTTAGCAGATGCTAAGATCATTAATTGCGGGGGACCTAGGGGAATTTCACCCCTAGGTTGAGTATGAAAAACTTAAATACGTCATCATAGGGTATGACGTATACAAACTATGTGCACCACCAAATCGGTAGTACATTAACAATATAAAACACAAATGTGAAAAAAATGTGAACGAATTGTAAAAAAAGTCGATGAATGTAATCTTTTGTTCAATTTCGTAATATTTATATAAAATTATTTCAAAAAAAGACAATGCGAATCAAATACAGACAATAGTATGAAAGCAAGCATATTGCTGTGCTAGGATTTAGAGTATATGGTTGAATAATTATAAAAAACGAAAATGAAAATGATAGCTTATCAGAAGTGAATTTCTGAAATAAATAGAAAATTATATTATGAATATACAAAAAAATATATGATGAATATAATATTTACTTTTAATTTCTTTTCAAATTGTATATAATAAAAGTCAGTAAATAAGTTTAGGAAATTTGAATATTACATATACTATAAATACTGTTTGAAAACTTGAAGGAGACCAACAAATGTTTAATACAGATATTGGAATAGATTTAGGAACAGCAAGTGTACTTGTTTTTATAAAAGGAAAAGGAGTGGTTTTAAAGGAACCGTCAGTTGTGGCAGTTGACAGGGACAACGAAAAAATTAAAGCTGTGGGTGAAGAGGCACGACTTATGATTGGAAGAACTCCTGAAAATATTGTGGCGGTCAGACCGCTGAAGCAGGGGGTTATATCTGATTATTCTATTACAGAGCAGATGATTAGATATTTTATCCAAAAATCAGTAGGAAAGCGTTCTTTCAAAAAGCCAAGAGTGTGTATATGCGTTCCAAGTGGTGCTACTGAAGTGGAAATTAAGGCTGTTCAGGATGCAGCTTTTCAGGCAGGAGCAAGGGAGGTTTTTGTTGTGGAAGAACCTGTTGCGGCTGCAATAGGAGCTGGCATTGATATTAGTCAGCCTTGTGGAAATCTGATTGTTGACATAGGTGGTGGAACCACAGATGTTGCAGTTATTTCTCTTGGTGGAACGGTGGTTAGCACTTCTGTTAAGGTTGCAGGAGATGATTTTGATGATGCTATAGTAAGATATATGAGAAAAAAACATAATCTTCTTATCGGGGATAGAACAGCAGAAGAAATTAAAATAGGTATTGGAACCTGCTATAGTAAGTCAGAGAATAAAAAGATGGAAGTCAGAGGAAGAAATCTTGTAACTGGACTTCCTAAGACCATAGAAATTACATCAGAAGAAACAGAAGAAGCATTGAAAGACGTTTCGGCAAGCATAGTTGAAGCAGTACACAGAGTATTGGAACAGACTCCACCGGAATTGTCTGCAGATATAGCAGTTAGAGGAATTGTTTTGACAGGTGGTGGTTGTCTGCTTCATGGCCTAGACCGTTTGATAGAGTCTAAAACAGGAATTAATACTATGACAGCAGAAGATCCGATGACAGTGGTTGCTATCGGAACAGGTCAGTATCTAGACTATATAGATGAAGTTGCCAAAGAAAAAATAAACTAAAAAATGCTGTCCTATATATGTATATCAAAATACATTTTGGACAGCTTTTTTATGATAAAAAAGAAAGAGAAAACTATATCAGATGAAAATAGTAAGTGGGTATGTTGAAAATATAACATTTAGAAATGAAGATAATGGTTTTACGGTATTAACCTTGTCTTCCGGGAAAAAAGATATAACATGTACGGGAAATTTTGGTTATATAGGACAGGGCGAATATGTCGAAATTTCAGGAGAGGAAGTTTTTCACGAAATATATGGAAAACAAATAAAAGTAAAAGAATATAAGGTTGTTCCGGCAACGGACAAGCTGTCCATGCAAAAATACCTGGGCTCAGGAGCAATAAAAGGACTAGGAGCAGTTTTGGCTGAAAGAATAGTAAACAAATTTGGCGACGATACCTTTAGAATCGTGGAAGAAGAGCCGGAGCGACTTGCAGAAATTAGGGGGATTACACTAAAAAAAGCTATGGATATTTGTAGTCAGATTGAAGAAAAAAAAGATATGAGAGACGTAATGATTTTTCTTCAGGAATATGGAATTTCTCCTAATTTAAGTACGAAGATTTTTAACAATTATGGAATAAAAGTTTATGACATAATAAAAACAAATCCGTATCAGTTAGCAGATGATGTTGCGGGTATCGGATTTAAAACGGCTGATGAAATAGCAAGAAGGGCAGGTGTAGAGGTCAATGCCTCGATAAGAATAAAAAGTGGAATGTGTTATGCTCTGACAGAAGCATCAGCTTTAGGACACACATATTTACCAAAAAAAAAATTAGTCGAAGCAACCATAAATCTTTTAGGGCTAAGAGATCAGTATATGAATTCAGACGGTACATATAATATGGATTTGTTGGACAACTGTTTTATGGAATTGATTTTAGAAAAAAAACTTATATTAAAAGAAATAGATAATAATCAGGCAGTGTTTTTGGCAAATTTTTATTACACAGAATTAAATATAGCAAGGATGTTGTTAGAACTTAATGTATCAACTCCAGAGGATGATTATGTGACAGGTGTAAAAATAGAAACAATAGAAGAAATATCAGGAATACATTTAGATGAGCTGCAGCGTCAGGCTGTAATTGAAACACAGAATAATGGCGTAACAATCATAACCGGCGGACCGGGAACAGGAAAAACTACGACAATTAATGCCATAATTCGATTGTTTGAGTCGGAAGGGTTAAAGGTAAATCTGGCTGCTCCGACAGGGCGAGCTGCAAAAAGAATGACTGAGGCGACCGGGCATGAAGCAAAAACCATACATAGAATGCTTGAAATATCAGGTGGTCAGAGTGACGAGACAGAGATTGATGCAAGATTTGGAAAAAATGAGCATAATCCATTAGAAACAGATGTACTTATCGTTGATGAAATGTCCATGGTTGATACATTTTTAATGAATGCGTTATTGAAGGCGGTGGTTGTTGGAACACGACTTATAATAGTAGGTGACGTCAATCAGTTGGCAAGTGTAGGACCGGGCAATGTATTAAAGGATATTATAGATTCGGAATGTTTTAATGTTGTAAGACTAACAAAAGTTTTTCGTCAGGCAGGGGAAAGCGGCATAGTTACCAACGCTCATAAGATTAACGAAGGAAAAGAAGTTGAACTAGATAATAGTTTTGGGGATTTTCTTTATATAGAAAGAGAAAATGCACAGATGACTCTAAATGCTACCATTGGCCTTATAAAATCAAAATTACCTGATTATGTTGGTGCAAGTGAAATGGATATTCAAGTATTAACACCTATGAGAAATGGTATAGTGGGAGTTAATTCCTTGAATTCAAGTTTGCAAATGTATATTAATCCACCGGATAGCAGGAAGCAGGAAAAAGAAATAGCAGGAACAATTTTTAGAGAGGGCGATAAAGTTATGCAAATCAAAAATAACTATCAGTTAGTTTGGGAGCAACGTACAGAAAAAGGTTATCTTGTAGAATCGGGTAGTGGTATTTTTAATGGAGACATGGGAATCATTACAAAAATAAATAACAGCACTAATTATATAGAAGTAAAATTCGATGATGAAAGGTATGTTATTTATGACTTGAAACAGGCAGAGGAATTAGAACTGGCATATGCGGTAACCATACACAAATCTCAAGGCAGTGAATATCCCGCGGTTATAATTCCGTTAGTTTCCGGAACACCGATGTTAATGACAAGAAACTTACTTTATACAGGCGTAACTAGGGCAAAAAAATGTGTTTGTATAGTGGGAAGAAAAGAAACATTTGATTCTATGATTAAAAATGAGGACCAGCACAAAAGATTTTCAGGACTTAAGTGGCAACTGTTAAATTACTATAACTAAAAAGTGCAGATGATTATTTGCTAGAAATATAAATTATACATATCAATATAAAACTAACGAAAAATAATGTTTAATACTGACAGGTGAAAATAACTAAAACAAAACGAAGATAAGGGGGAAGAATGATTGAAAGGATTAAAGATATAATAATAGGCAGTCTATATCCGCCGGTTTGTCCGGTATGTGAAAGGGTAATTGACAAGAATAAGATTATATGTGAAAAATGCAAAAATGAAATAGCTCTGGTTAAAGAGCCGACTTGCATAAAGTGCGGGAAACCTTTAAGTGTAAGTGATAAACTTTATTGCAAGGATTGTAATAAAAGAATGCACATATATGACAAATCCCTGGCTGTATTTGAATATTCAAAAACTTTTAAAGCAACTATGTATAGATTTAAATATAGTAATGCAAGAGAATATGGAAATTTTTTTGCAAAGGTTGCAGATGCTCTCTATGACAGTCAATTAAAACAATGGGGGATACAGGTGATTATTCCGGTGCCTTTATATAAGAAGAAAGAAGTATCAAGAGGATACAATCAGGCAAAAGTTTTTGGGAAGTCATTAAGCTATGTAACAGGCATACCACTTGAAGATAAATTAATAATAAGAAGAAAGTCAACAGTACCACAGAAAGAATTAAGTGATGAAATGCGACGCATAAATTTAGAAAAAGCGTTTGCTGTTAAAAAAGAAAAAGCGATGGAGTACACGTCTGTATTGTTAGTGGATGATATATACACTACCGGAAGTACTTTAGATGCCTGTGCAAAAGTATTGAAGGTATCAGGTGTTAAAAAGGTGTATTGTATGTGTATTAGTATAGGAAGGGATTAAACTTTAAAAGGTTAATTTAAAATAGAAAAATAAAAGTTAAATAATAAACTAAAAGCTGTACCGGTAAATGAAAGCTTATTGTAAAAGCAAATTCAACATTTAGATAGGGGGATTTGCTTTTACAAATAAGATGAGGAAAAAATTATATATGGCTTAAAAAACTGTTGACGCATTGATATTTACGTGTTATATTAAGAAAGCAAGCAACTAGGTCTTTTTTTTTTGCAAAAAAAATTAGACTTTTGGAGATACAAAAAATGCGGAGGTGAAACTCATGAGAACAAGAATTACATTAGAATGTACTGAATGTAAACAGCGTAATTACAATACAACTAAGGATAAGAAAACTCATCCAGACAGAGTTGAAACAAAGAAGTATTGTAAGTTCTGCCAGAAACATACATTACACAAAGAAACAAAATAATCTTAGTTAATGGAGGGTAAAAAGATGGCAGAGGCTAAAAAGAAAAAAAGCCGTATCAAAACTTGGTGGACAGGTATAAAGGCTGAATTTTCAAGAATTATCTGGCCTGATAAGGCAACAATTGTCAGACAGACAATCGTTGTTGTAGTAATCACAATTATCGTAGGTGTTCTTATTTCCCATATAGACAGTGTTATACAATTAGGATTAGATGCTGTTATTAATAGATAAGAAGTTTTTAGTATGAGGTGGTTAAATGTCAGAAGCAAATTGGTACGTTGTTCATACTTATTCAGGGTATGAGAATAAAGTAAAAACTAATATTGAACAGACAATTGAAAATAGAAAATTGCAGGATCAAATATTAGAAGTATCAGTGCCTACACAGGAAGTCGTAGAACTTAAAAATGGTGTAAGAAAAGTTTCTGAGAAAAAACTTTTCCCAGGATATGTACTTATAAACATGATTATGAATGATGACACATGGTATGTTGTAAGAAATACCAGAGGTGTTACAGGATTTGTAGGCCCGGGATCAAAACCGGTTCCACTTACTGATACAGAAATGCTCAATTTAGGAATCAAGAAAGAAAAAGTTGAAGTTGATTTCAAAGAGGGCGATATGATAGCAGTCATCGGTGGCGTTTGGACAGGCACAGCAGGTGCTGTAAAACGTATTGATGAAAACAGACAGACAGTCACAATAAATGTTGACATGTTTGGTAGAGAAACTCCTGTAGAATTAAGTTTTACAGAAGTTAAAAAAATGAATTAAGATTCAGCTTACTGAATTTTAATAAAAGCACAAAAGTGCTATAGAAGAATGTTTTGCAATGATTAGCAAAGCAGTGGGAGGGATTCCCGATAATACCACAATATTAGGAGGTGCCGAAAGATGGCAAAAAAAGTAGAAGGTTACATTAAATTGCAGATCGAAGCTGGCAAAGCAACACCAGCTCCACCAGTTGGTCCAGCACTTGGACAGTGGGGATTAAACATCGTTCAGTTCACAAAGGACTTTAACGCAAGAACAGCAGATCAGCCAGGAATGATTATTCCGGTTGTTATCACTGTTTACCAGGACAAGAGTTTTAGTTTTGTTACAAAAACTCCACCAGCAGCAGTATTATTAAAGAAAGCTTGTAAAATCCAGAAGGGTGCAGGCAATTCAATAAAAGAAACAGTTGCTACTATTTCAAAAGCTGATTTACAGCAGATAGCTGAAACAAAGATGCAGGATTTAAATGCTGCAACAATCGAAGCAGCTATGAGCATGGTTGCTGGTACAGCTAGAAGTATGGGAATTAAGGTTGAAGACTAATAAAAAAATGAATTGAAGAACGTGGGAGGTATATCCGTTATTACCACGAGGAGGTTTAAATGAAGAGAGGTAAGAAATATACAGAAGCAGCTAAGTTAATCGACAGAGCTGTTCAGTATGATACTGAAGAAGCTATTGCTTTAGTAAAAAAAGCAGCAGTTGCAAAATTTGATGAAACAATAGAATGTCACATCAGAACAGGTTGTGATGGACGTCACGCAGATCAGCAGATTCGTGGTGCCGTAGTATTACCTAATGGTACAGGTAAAACTGTAAAGGTTTTAGTATTCGCTAAAGGACCTAAGGCAGATGAAGCTTTAGCAGCAGGCGCTGATTATGTAGGCGGTGAAGAATTAATACCAAAGATCCAGAATGATGGATGGTTAGACTTCGACGTAGTTGTTGCTACACCAGACATGATGGGTGTTGTTGGTAGACTTGGTCGTGTACTTGGACCAAAGGGCTTAATGCCTAACCCAAAAGCTGGTACAGTTACTATGGACGTAACAAAAGCTATTGATGATATTAAAGCTGGTAAGATCGAATACAGATTAGACAAAGCTAACATCATCCATGTTCCGGTTGGAAAAGCATCATTTACAGAAGAACAGTTAGTACAGAACTTTGACGCACTTATGGATGCAATCAACAAAGCTAAACCAGCAGCAGTTAAGGGAACATACTTAAAGAGCGTTACTCTTACATCAACAATGGGACCTGGTGTAAAAGTTAACACAGTAAAATTAGTAAATGCTTAATTAAAGCCTAACTAAACAGATTGTTACAAATTCCGATTTGTACTAATCGGAATTTGTTGACAATAAATTAATAATGTGCTATTATGCACAAGTGGTTTAATACCAAATGCCGAAGACAGTAGGTGCCATAATTTTTTGTATGGCGTAAACGTAGTGCCTACCGAGGAATTGTTATTGAATAAGCATATGTATGCGAGTTTGAATAATTACACCTCTCTGTTTTCGCGGAGAGGTTTTCTTTTGTAATTTTTTATGTGATTACAAAATATATTCGGCGCGTGAGGTTGCGAACCTTTAGTAGACATTTTGTTTACACAAAATTATATAAGGAGGCAAAACAATCATGGCAAAAGTAGAGTTAAAGAAACCTATCATTGAAGAGATTTCAGAATTACTTAATGGTGCAGCTACAGCAGTTGTTGTAGATTACCGTGGACTTACTGTTGCACAGGATACAGAACTTCGTAAACAGTTAAGAGAAGCTGGTGTAGTATACAAAGTATACAAGAACACTATGATTAATTTTGCAATCAAAGACACAGAATTTGCAGATTTAGCTCAGCATCTTGAAGGACCAACAGCTATTGCTATTTGTAAAGATGATGCTACTGCAGCAGCAAGAATTTTAGCAAAATTTGCTAAGACAGCTGAAGCATTAGAAATCAAGGGTGGTATAGTTGATGGAACATATTATGATGCAGTAGGAATGAAGCAGATAGCAGAAATTCCATCAAGAGAAGTACTTCTCTCAAGATTGCTTGGTTCAATGCAGTCACCAGTTGCAAACTTCGCTCGTGTTATTAAGCAGATTGCTGAAAAGAACGAAGAAGTTGCATAATCAGGAATACCTGAATTAGATTATTATAAGATAATCACAAGATTTTAATAAAAAAAGAAAGATAATAATGGAGGAAATAACAATGACAACAGCAGAAATCATTGAAGTAATCAAAGGATTAACAGTATTAGAATTAAACGATTTAGTAAAAGCATGTGAAGAAGAATTTGGCGTATCTGCAGCAGCAGGCGTTGTAGTAGCAGCAGCAGGTGCTGGTGAAGCAGCAGCTGAAGAAAAGACAGAATTTGACGTAGAATTAACAGAAGTTGGTGCTCAGAAGGTTAAAGTTATCAAGGCTGTTAAGGATGCTACAGGTTTAGGTCTTAAAGAAGCTAAAGAAGTAGTTGACGGAGCTCCTAAGGTAGTAAAAGAAGGTGCTACAAAGGAAGAAGCAGAAGCTTTAAAGGCACAGTTAGAAGAAGTTGGCGCTGTAGTAACATTAAAATAATGTCCGCGAAGGCAATAAGCCGTGCGTTTACAACAAAAAAATCCCGATTGAGAATTTATTCTCAATCGGGGTTTTCTTGTTGTAAACATAGGGCGAAGCCCGCGACCGAAACGAAACGAAGCGCAGTTGAGGTTACGGCTTATTGCCGTAAAAGGAAATTTATTCTCAATCGGGGTTTTTTGTTGTAAACATAGGGCGAAGTCCGCGACCGAAACGAAGCGAAGCGCAGTTGAGGTTACGGCTTATTGCTAAAAAAGTTACACTTTAGTTACGTAGAATGTAGTATAATATAAAAAAAATGAGGAGAACTATCATGAATCATATAAAAGAACTGTTAAATAATATCGAAAAATACATAATCATTCTTATGCTTGTACTGATGATTATAGCTATAGGTATGGCAGCTGGCTCTCGTAATAACATAAGTACAGAAAGAATGAAAAAAGATTATACAAGAATTGAAAATATTAATATAAAAAAGATTGAAAATTATAACTCATCTACAGAAACGATATATGAACATAGTTTTAAGTTAGACAATGTGGACTCCTCAGATGTTTTAGCGTTTTATATAAACCATAATGATATAGAGGTATATATTGATGATGAGTGCGTATATACTTTGACTGGAGAAAAAGATTCGTTCAAAACTAACGGTGGAAACTGGCCGATTATATTATTAGATAGAGAAGATAGTGGAAAAGAAGTACGTGTGCTTATGTATCCTCTATACAAAAACTATCAAAAAAAGACAGTGAAATTTTTTGTTGGAAACGAAAATGAAATATACAAAACGGTTATACTTGATACATTGCCAGAACTAGTTATCAGTTCGATAATGATTTTTATAGGATTATTATTATTATTATTATCGGCATCTTCATATTACAGAAATTCCAACGTCAATATAGGAAAAATATGTGCCATATCAGTATTAGCGATAAATGCCGGATTGTGGAGGATTACATACAGTTCGTGTATATATTTGATTTTCCATAAATATTCTGTAATGATATATGTTGTATCGATTATTTCATTAATGCTAGTATCGTTAGCTTTGTTAAGCTGCATTGAGGATGAATCGAATGAAAAAAAGATTATTAAGAAAATACTTATAGCAATATATGGTTTGGTTTTTGGTGGACAGATAATTTTGCAAATGATAGGAATCATCGATTTGAGACAAATACTAAAGATAACACATAGTGCATTAATTATTAGTGTTGCATTAATATTTTATAGCAGCATAAGTATGAGTGTAGAAAAAATAAGTGTACAGAGTTATTTGTGGATTGTTGGTGTTGGATTGATAATTGATTTGTTCATCTACTACTTTTCGAGAGTGTCTGCAAATATGCGTTGTACGTTGCTCGCACTTTTGATTTATGTTTTGATAGAAAGCGTGATGGTGATAAAAAGAATAATTGAACAAAAAAATGCACTATCAGAAATGGAATTAAAACTAGAAATGAGTAGAACGACAATAATGATGAGTCAGATACGTTCCCATTTTGTGTTTAACCTTTTGAATGCTATAAGTGGAATGTGTAAATATGATCCGGAAAAAGCTGATAATACAATCGTTCGTTTTGCCAGATATTTAAGAAATAACATAAATATAATGGAAGAAGATAAAAATATTCCATTCAAGGAAGATTTGAGACAATTAGAGGACTATGTTGCACTAGAGCAAATTAGATTCGGAGATAAAATACGGTTTTATGAAGATATACAATACTCAGATTTTGAAATTTCGCCTTTAATACTTCAACCAGTAGTTGAAAATGCCGTTAAGCATGGAGTAAGCAAAAAAAATAGGTGACGGAATTATTGTGTTAAAAACCATGAAACAGAACAATGACATTATAATAACGGTAGAGGATGATGGTGTTGGATTTGATATGAAGGAATTAAAGAAAGATAAATCCATAGGGCTTAAGAATATAGCTTTTCGTTTAGAATATATGTTGAATGGGAAAATGGAAATTGAAAGTAAAGTAAATGAAGGAACAAAAGTAACTATTACTATACCGGAAGATATAAAAAACAATTATTAAAATGACGAAACATATGAAAAATATAGTTTTTACAGTAAAGAGATATATGAAAAAACGATAAAAACAATAATAGAGTATCAGTGATGACTATAAAAATGGGATTATAGATTGAAAAATAAAATTATTCATTACTATTTGTGGCTGAATGATGAGAGAGGAATGGAAGAATACAATGAAAATTATATATGTTGATGATGAAAAACCGGCAATAGATAATTTTGTATTAACTACACAAAATTTTTCTGAAATTAGTGAACTTAATACCTTTCAAAGTGGAGAAGAAGCATTGATGTTTGTAGAACAAAATCATGTGGATATAGCTTTTTTGGATATGGAGATGCCAGGGATTCATGGTTTAGAATTAGCAAGAAAGATAAAAGAATATAATAAAGAAATAAAAGTTATATTTGTTACAGCTTTTAGCAAGTATGCGCTAGATGCTTGGAGAGTTGAAGCTTCAGGATATTTAATGAAACCCTATACAGCAATGGAGATACATAAAGAATTGCAAAAGCATGAACATAAAGAAATACCAACGGTTAGAGTTAGCATAGAAACAATTCCAGAACTTATGATAAGAGTTGATGGAGTGCCGCTCTTTATATCGGCAGCAAAACCAAGAGAGATGTTTGCTCTTTTAGTTGACAAAGGAGAAAGAGGGTTTTGAATAGGTGAAGGAATAGCATATTTGTGGCCGGATAAAATGAATGATGCAAAAACAAAGTCTTTATGCAGGATGACATATAAAAGACTGACCGAAATATTGGAAAAAGCTGGTATAGGAGATATTATCTATACATCTAATAACAGACGTTTCCTGGCAATTGATAAAGTAGAATGTGACCTCTATCGTATTTTGTCAGGAGATAAAGAAGCAATAAAAAAATATGATGGATCATATTTGCGGGAATATGACTGGGCAGAAGATAGAAATGCATCATTATATCAAATGATTATGAAAAATAATCTTTAAAAGTTACGCTTTTGTTACGCCTGATATGTTATAAGTTTGATGAAACAAAAAATGTGATAAAAAATCGCTGAAAGTTATGGGGATAAAACATTTATTTATGCCCTACAAAGTTAATCAAACTGAAAGGAGACAAAAGAAATATGAAACAGAAAAAAAGATTATTAAGTTTTATTTTAGTTCTTAGCATGTTAATTACATCAATGACGGGCATAGTATTTGCTGCTGATGCAGATAAGGAAGAGCCGGTTTATACTACAACATGGGAAGAAGCTATTAATGGTATGGATATTAGTTTTGAGAGCGGAAGTGGAACAAAAGAGGATCCGTATATCATAAAGACAGCTGAACAGCTGGCGAAATTAGCTGCAGACGTTAATAGCGGTGTATGGGGAATGGGACATACCAACGAATATTTTAAGTTAGAGCAGGATATTGATTTAAGTGGTCACAGATGGATTCCTTTAGGTTATGGTGATGGAATAAATACCAGATCTTTTAGCGGTTTTTTTGATGGAAACAATAAGAAAATTACAGGCTTGTATGTAGATGAACGTGGGAATGATAAATGCGCAGGTTTGTTTGGAGCGATTGGTGCGACAAAAAATGACGCAGTAATAAAAAATCTTATAGTAGAAGATGCCATAGTATACGCAGGCTATGAGACTAATGATAATACAGAAAAAGGCGGAAAGCTATATAGTGCAGGTATTTTAGTTGGAAGAGTTACAGTTATGGGTGAAAGCAGTGCAGAGTATGTATTGATTCAGAATTGTAAAGTATCAGGAAAAGTTGATTCTATGATGCGTGCCGGGGGCCTTGGCGGAGAACTGGATTGGGCTAAAATTGAAGACTGTATTTCAAAGGCTACAGTTATTGGCAAGTCATCGGCTGGAGGATTTGCCGGATATTCTTTTATGACAGAAATGAATAATTGTAAAGCGTATGGCAATGTAACTTCAGCTGGTTGGAGTACAGGTGGGTTTATCGGACAAAATTATGAAAGCAAATTTACAAAGTGTGTAGCTTATGGAGACGTTAAAGGCAGCGATTGGCATTGTGGTGGTTTTTCAGGATATGCCGGAGATGAAGAAGGAGAGTCATCTTATGAGGAATGTATAGCATATGGCAATGTAACGAACAGCCTTGTACATAAATATTCAAAAACAGGTGGATTTATTGGTTCAGCAGATGGAGTTACAATAAAAAAATGTTATGCCACAGGTAAGGTTACGTTTGATAGTAAATCTGGAGCAGCAGGAAGCTTTGTTGGATATTATACAAATGGTACATTTGAAAACTGCTACTCAGACAAGACTAAAAATGCAACAATAGATTCTATAGGAGAAAATATATCAGAGAATCAAAATATTGATATTACATCATATACAACTGATGAACTTTTATTTAAGATTTGTGAGGAGATTTATGGTCAGCACAAAATCATAAAAGTAGAGGCAAAGCCGGCTACGAAAACAGAAGAAGGACATATTGAACATTGGAAATGTGAACAGTGTAAAAATGCTTTTGCTGATGACAAAGGAACAAAAGTTATTTCGAAAAAAGATTATATTGTACCAAAACTTGTCGAGACAACTGTAGCTGCTAAAGCTACAAGTGTTAGACTTTCGAAAGATAAATATACATATGATGGAAAAGTTAAAACACCTGATGTGATTGCTAAGGATACCAAGGGTAATACCTTGAAAAAGGGAACAGACTATACAGTAACATATGCAAAAGGCAGAAAGAATGTAGGTGTATATAGTGTTAAGGTTAATTTTAAAGGAAATTATACTGGAACAAAGACGTTAGAATTTAGAATTATTCCAAAGAATACAAAGATTAAAAAAGTAAGCGGACAGAAGAAAGCTATTGTAATAAAGTGGTCAAAACAAAAGAAACAGACTACAGGATATCAGATACAGTATTCTAAAAAACGTAATTTTAAGAATGTAAAAATGATAACAGTAAAAAAGAATGGCACAGCTTATAAGAAAATAACCAAATGTAGTTCAGGTAAAAAATATTATGTGCGTATAAGAACATATAAAAATGTAAAAGTTAACGGAAAGACTACTAAGCTTGTTTCGGCTTGGAGCAAAATAAAAAATGTAAAGGTAAAATAAAAAAGTAAAATAACCTCCATTAATATCAAAAATGTTTTGAATTATGGAGGTTGTTTGAGAGAGTAGAGACTATTTAAAGTATATATGGACGAAGAATATAGATTCTAAAACGGAGGAAAAATGGGAAAAATCAATATCAGGATACATATGAAAAAAATAATTATTGCCATTGCTACCCTTGCAGTTGCAACAGGTATTATGGCAGCGGTATATGCAGAAACAACGGTATCATTTAAGGTGGCCAGTTGGAACGCGTCAACAGAAACTGTGTTATATAGCACACAGTCAAAATCGGCAATAGAAGTTACGGCTGATATGTCCACATTTGGAACAAGCGGACAGGAGACATATTATGTAGTATCAAGTGATATATCAACGAGTAAAACTGTTACAGTTAACGGAACTGTACATTTAATATTGGATAAAACATATGTTACCACTAATGAAATTTTAGTAAAAAGTGGTTCTAAGTTACATATTCATAAGAAAGATGGAGCAAGTACAGCTAAACTTGAAGCTAAAGTTATAGGTTGTGATTATAGTGACCCGGGTGATATATATATTCATGATGGTACAATTTCGGTTAGTAACGTTATAGGTACTACTTACAGTGCTTCAAAATTTGGTGACATTGTTATCTATGGTGGAAATGTTACATCTAAAGCAATAATGGGATGTGGTACAGGAAATCTTATAGCTATATATGGAGGAACAGTTTATTCACAACAGAATACGCATTATAATGGTGCACCTATAGGTATAGGAATTAATTCTACGATAGATACTATTGCAATATACAATGCTAATGTAAAGGCAACAGTTGGAAATGCGGAAACAGCATATAATACCTTAAGTGCAGCTATCGGTGGTGGTTCTAGTTCAAAAATAAAAAATATGATTATTAAAAAATCAACCATTGAGGCAAGAAACTATAATGTAATGAGTAGTCAGGTAATATCGGCTTCTGTTGGTTGTGGTAGCAACGGTACGATTAATACATTAACTGTTGAAAACAGTACATTAAATTTGGATGCAGCAAGATATGGTGCAGGACTTGGTGCTGGCACAGGTACAACGGGAAATATGTCTGGATCGTGTGACAACATTAATATATCAGGAAGTAAGATAAATGTAGTACATTCATCATTTTTCTCGGGAAATAACTATTACAATGATTACACGACAGGTATATGTGGAAAGAATATAAATATTAGTACAAGCGATATAAATATTAATCTTAGTAAATCAAACAGTAGTAGTGAAATTTATGGACGTGGAATCTATGCAACAGGAACTGTTACAATAAACAGCGGAACTCTGGATATCAGCAAAACATTAAGAGGATTTGCTGGAACAGCTAGCACAAAATATGTTATAAAAGGTGGTAATATCAAAAAAAGTAATAAGAACGAGTATGCGGATGGTGTACCGGCGGCAGTAGATGCTGACGGAAAAACAGCATATTATTCTATAGCAACGATAACATCAAAAAATATTACTGGAAGTCAGAATGACAGTGATGATTTGGCTGTTAATACAGTAATTTCGGAAATAACAACTGATAAAAATACAAAATACGGTTCAGGTACAAATACCAGAGTTATTGATAAGGGTAAATTATATATGTATGTTTCACCGGATACAGACATAACATCAATAAAAGCTAATTCTATTAGTTATGGTGGAAGTCTTGAAGGTTCAACTACAAGAAGCGGTACATATTATCAAGTGCATAATTGCTCAGAGTATGAAGAAGGACTTTGCAAAACTTGTGGTTCGCCAGAACCTGCAAAATTAGAAAATGGATATTATCTTATATATGATGAAGCTGATTATGAATATGTGAGACAGTTGATTGCAGGAACGCTTAAGAATGGAACACCTGCAAATCCAAAAGCGAATATCAAATTAATGAATGACTTAAAAACAGACAAGAGTCTAGGTACAAGTGCTCATCCGTACAAAGGTATATATGATGGTGGATATCATAAATTGTCATCTAGTAATACTGATTATTATACATATTCGGAAGCTTTTGAGTATGCAGATGGAGCAACAATAAAAAATTTGCTTTATTCTTCGGGAACAAAATGGATGTGGAGTCTAGACCGCGACACTGTAAGAGCAGGTTTAGTTAAATATGCAAAAGGAAAAGCACTAAATTTTGAAAATGTTATTGTTAAAACAGATTGGCGTATTCCTGGAAACAATACAGGAAGAAATTCTGTACAAATTCATTTTGGAACATTTGTAGGCAAGAGTGAAGCTGATATTAATATAAAGAATTGTGGTTATATTGGACAATTATGGATGCAATATTCTAACGGAGCATCGGGAATGGTAGGAGAATG
>CAYWUE010000012.1:0-3242 GCA_964461415.1 uncultured Eubacterium sp. | reverse complement strand
TTGGACAATTATGGATGCAATATTCTAACGGAGCATCGGGAATGGTAGGAGAATGTTCTTCGGATGTTAAAGTTTCTATTAAAAATTCTTATATAAAGGTACATTATAAATTTGCTTATAGTGGAGAAAATTACGCATTTTCTGCAACTCAAAATACAACACTTGAAGATTGTTATAGTTGTATTTCTACAGAAATGGAGAGAGGTACAGGGGGGTCTATTAGTATAAGTGGAAGCAGAGGAACAGATTTTGGCTCAGGAGAACTATCTAGTGGAGCATTAGCTTACAGAATGAATAAAGGTGTGTCTACTGGAGTATGGAAACAGACACTTGTAGCAGAAAAAGAAGGCGATACAATTGATGGATATCCTAATCATACAGGAAAAAATGTAGCTTACAATTATGGCACAAGCAAATATGATAATCACAATCATACTGACAGTTATACATTAGCTACAACCAATCAGGAAAATGATACCATAAGAGTAGGGTGTGCAGGATGTGGTACTGCAGATTGCGTCATAACAGCACCTGAAAATGCGGTGTATGGATTGACTTATTATCAATGGAGTGAATCTACCCATCAGTATAGGAAAGCAACGCTTAAAAATGCACCAGCTGGAACAGTGATTACATATTATGAAAATGGAACAAAGATGGATACAGAGCCATATCAGGCAGGAACATATGTAGCAAAATTCACATTAGGTGACAAGACGGCATCAGTAGAATATACAATCAAGCCATATGACCGAAACAGCAATCCGCCTGAAATAAATGTTGAAGGAATAATTACAGATAAAACTAATCCAAAGGACATTGTGTTCTCTATATCAGATCGTCAACGTGAATTTGACAAGTATTATGAACTGATGGATTATACAATTGAATTTGAAAATGTAGATGCATTTTATTATGACCAATCAGAATATAATGTAGTTATCACACCGAAAAACACAAGAAATGTTAAGGTAATACATACAAAAGTAAATATTTCAGTTGAAGATACAACGAATCCAACAGCAAATATAACAATCTACCGAAAAGACACAGATGAGAAAGACAAAGTTATTTCTGATGATACATTTGGAGGCGTTTTTAAATACTTTGTTAAAGATAATTTACAATTGAAATTTAGTGCATCAGATAATGACAGGGGTTCAGGAATTAAATCTATACAGTGGTTTGTATCAGATGTTGCATATTCTAATACAGAAGATGTAGAAAATAATGCTACATGGGTTAGCGCAGGTGATAGCGTAGAAAATATTTCGGCAGTTAATAAGAAATATGTGTATGTAAAAGCAACTGATAATAGTGATAATTCTTATATTACAGGAACAGATGGAATTGTAATTTATAAGGATTCAGAACAGTTTACTAAGAATATTTCATATACAAAGACATCTACAGATGATGTTACAGCTACAGTAACACTTAACGGCAATACATTAAAAGATATTTATCTAGATAATAGTAACACTCCTGTTGCAAAAGAGAATTATACAATAGATGAAGATGGTGTGATTACTTTTAAACACGAATATCTTGATGGTCTTACAGGAGCTGTAAATGGTAAGGAATATACTCTTACAATGCATTATAATCCTGCAGGTGAAAATTATGTGGAGAGTGAATTAAATGAAACACCTGCCACAACAGCCTTGACATTATATGTGTACAAGCAGACAGCTGCAATTACAGACATTGAAGATTTGACTAAGATATATAATCATGAAGTTGTTTCAAATCCTACATACCAGACAATAAGTGATGGTGAAGTTACAATAGAATGGTACAAGAACAGTATTTCAGAAAACAATAAATTGGATAAGGCACCTATGAATGTTGGAACATATGTAGTTCTTGTAAAAATTGCTGAGAGCTCTAATTATAGAGAAGTATCAGCAAGCCGTGAATTTGAAATTAAACAAAGACCTATAACTATTGTAAATGCTAAGGTAGAAAATACAAAGGTTTACGATGGAAATACAAAGGCTAAAATAATAAATGACGGAGAATTGTCTGACAATCTAGATGGAGATAATCTTACATTTAAAGTAGGTAATGCTAATTACGCAAACAAGAATGTGGATAAAGATAAGGTAGTAACATATACTGGTTACGAACTTACCGGAAGTGCTAAAGATAACTATATTTTGACTCAGCCACAGAGTACTAAGGCAGACATAACGAAAAAGACTATTACAATTACTTTATCTATTAAAGACAAACAATATGATGGATTAAACAATGCTGAGTATAAGGACAATCCTGCTTTAGTAGGTGTAGTAAATGGAGATGAAGAAGAAGTAATTCTTACGAATGGTGTTCCGACTTTTGATAATGTTCGAGTAGGAACAGGAATTTCTATTAGTTTTACAGAATTTAGTATAAGTGGAGAAGAATCAGGAAACTATAGTCTGACACAGCCTAGTGGAATCACAGCAAACATTTATAACATATATGATGCAGAATGTAATAAAGATTATACAGTATCAATTCCTAATACGAATGGATGGTTGAGGGAAGATTTTCTGGTAACAGCAAGTGAAGGCTATAAAGTTTCTCTTACAGATGTGGCAGATGATAATACATGGTCAGACACTCTTGTTGGTTCAGAAGAAAGTGCTAATAGCGAAATCAGATTTTATCTTAAGAATGTTTTAACAGGTGCCATTTCGAATGAATCTGTAGAATGTTATAAACTTGACAAAAATACTGAAGAAACAAAGACAGTAGCTAAAGTTTACTATGATGAGGAAAATTTCTGGGAGAGCTTTACAAAAGAATTAACACTTAATATTTTCCGTAACAGTGAAATAAAAATGAATGTTGAAGCTAGTGATTTGCTTTCAGGAATCGAGAGCGTTGAGTATTATGAATATAAAATTGATGACATGACTTCTCTTACAATAGACGATATGGAAAAAATCGAATGTTGGATGGATGTTGAAGATGATATTATTTCACAGATTGAAGATGAGAAGCAGTTCGTATATTATATTCGTATAATTGATAAGGCAGGAAATATCACATATATTTCTACGGATATGGCAGAATATGACATAACTTTGCCAAGTATCACAGAGGTACAAAATGGTAATGTATATTATACAACACAGAATGCTGTTATAACTGACAGAAATATTGATGTTGTTACATTAAATGAAGATGAGATAGAACTTACAGACAGCAGATATACATTAAAAGGTAATGTGGATACTGATTATGTCATTAAT
>CAYWUE010000011.1:0-43301 GCA_964461415.1 uncultured Eubacterium sp. | reverse complement strand
AGACTAAAATCTACTTCGCCCCTTTCAAAGTGGAAATAAACTTTTCACTTCAGCGTTTATTTTTTCTTTGTTTTTTTGACTGTTTTTAATTGTATTATACTTATCATTATGTTATTATAAAAACATAAACATGTGTTTGGGTGTTTAGTTAAACAAGACGTTAAAGGAGGGGTTGTCGATGGTGAAAAAACATAGAATGGATATTATTATTTTAGTAATACTGATTATCATTGCCATTGGCAGTTGGATTGGAGTGACTGTTTTATTTGATGTAAATGGTGATTATGTGGAAGTTATTCTTGATAATCGTGTTGAAAAAGTTATCTCGCTTAATGATGAAGGAGATTACGAAGTAAAAGACGGTGAACATTGCAATATCATCACTATCAAAGACAGAGAAGTCTATATGAAAAGTTCTGACTGTCCGGATCAGGTTTGCGTAAAACAAGGGAAGATTAAAAAACAGGGAAAATCAATTGTTTGTCTGCCACACAAACTTGTAATACGTATTGCTTCTGAAGAATATCCGGAGATAGATTCAAATGTAGATTAATCCAGGGTGTAACAATATGAGTAAAAAAATTTCTCTGTTAGCTTTATTTACTGCATTTGCCGTAGTATTGAGCTATGTAGAAACCTTTATTCCTGCTATAAGCATACCGGGAGCAAAATTAGGACTAGCTAATTTTGCCATTATAATGGTTATGTACACAGTCGGATACAAAGAAGCAATTATAACTAATATTATTCGGATTATTATAATAGGTACGTTTTTTGGTAATTTATTTAGTATTTGTTTTAGCATAGCTGGAGCATTATTTAGTTTTATCGGTATGGTTATTCTAAAAGAAACTAATAGAATTTCTATGATAACTGTTGCTCTTATGGGCGGAGTCTTACATAATGTAGGACAAATTATTGTAGCTTCGTTTATTTTAAAGAATGTCGGCATATTCACGTATGCTCCCGCACTTATTATTGCAGGAATTATCACAGGAACAGTTATAGGTATAATTTCTAGAATTCTTTATGAAAGAACCAAGGAATATATCAAACTATAAAGATATCGGGAGGATATAATGATATCATATATATCAGGTGTTGTTGATGACATTGAAAAAGATAAAATTATAATAGATAATAATGGTATGGGATATGGAATTTTTGCTCCACAAACCACATTAGAACAAATCGGTATAGGTGAGCAAATAAAGCTTTATACATATCTTAGTGTACGTGAAGACTCTATGCAGTTATATGGTTTTCTCACAAAACAGGAATTAAAGATTTTTAAATTATTAATAGGTGTAAGTGGTGTTGGCCCAAAAGGAGGATTAGCTATTCTTTCTACCTGCCCGGGCGACAGTCTATCTTTAGCTGTTATCTCTGATGATGCAAAAGCTATTTCAAAAGCACCGGGTATTGGTGCAAAAACTGCTCAAAAAATAATAATTGAATTAAAAGACAAGATAGATTTTGAAGAAATGATTGATATAAACGGGACTGCTGACAAAACAATGACCAACAATAGTATTTTTAGTGATGCAGTGGAAGCACTAACTTCTCTTGGATATTCTCAAAGCATGGCATACCAGGCAGTTAAAAAAATTAAAAATGCAGAAGATATGAATGTAGAAGATATCTTAAAAGCTGCATTAAAAAATATGATGTAAATAATATTATTAGACAAAATCAAATTTTAACATTTTCATAAATCATATTAAAATTTAACTTATTAATAAATCATATTAAACTTTTACTTATTAATAAATTTTAATTTAGAAGATTTATAAATTTAAATTTAGAAGATTCATAAACGACTTAATATTTAATTGTTAATTTGATATAAACACAATTTTTAGCACTACACATTAATCACATATTCAATATTTGGAGACATAATATGACAAAAAGAATTATACAGACCGAGATTGCTAGCGAAGACGCTGTTATAGAAAAAGGATTAAGGCCTGAATCCTTAGAACAGTACGTAGGACAGAGTAAAGCGAAAAATAATCTTAAAATATTTATAGAAGCAGCAAAATCAAGAAATGAGCCGCTAGACCATGTATTATTTTATGGTCCTCCGGGACTAGGAAAAACTACATTAGCAACAATTATTGCTTATGAAATGGGAGTTAATATTAAAGTTACGTCAGGTCCTGCAATAGAAAAACCGGGAGAAATGGCTGCCATACTGAATAATTTGGCTGAAAATGACATTTTATTTATTGATGAAATACATAGACTAAACAGACAGGTAGAAGAAGTATTATACCCTGCCATGGAAGATTATTCTATTGACATTATGATAGGAAAAGGTCAGGGTGCACGAAGTATAAGGCTTGATTTGCCTAAATTTACTTTGGTTGGTGCAACAACAAGAGCAGGACTTCTTACAGCACCATTAAGAGACAGATTTGGTGTGATTAATAAGTTAGAATTTTATACCATTGATGAATTGAAACAAATTATAATTCGTTCAGCCGGACTATTAAATGTAGATATTGATGAAAGAGGTGCAACCGAACTTGCAAGAAGATCAAGAGGTACACCACGACTTGCTAACAGACTTTTAAAAAGAGTCAGAGATTTTGCACAGGTTAAATATGATAGCGTGATTACAGAAGAAGTTGCAAATACTGCATTAGATCTGTTAGAAGTAGATAAGCTAGGACTAGATAAAGGCGACCGTTCGATTTTGGAAACAATGATAAAAAAATTTCAAGGAGGTCCTGTAGGTCTTGATACTTTAGCTGCTGCATTAGGTGAGGATTCTGGTACATTAGAAGATGTATACGAACCTTATTTAATTCAGAATGGCTTATTGCAACGTACACCTAGAGGTAGAATAGCTACAAAAATGGCATATTCACATTTAGGCATCCCTTATATTGAAAATTAGCTATTATTTTACATTTCAAAGTTTTTATGATAGAATGACTCTTAGTTAATAAAAATAAAGATTATACTATCAGAATGTTAAACTATAACAGAAATAAAAGTAAGACTTTTATAATATCAAGGTTTAACATGAGACAAGGAGATAAACATGTCATCAAAGAATTATATAGATGTTGTGATAGACGGGAAAATATACAATATAGGTGGTTTTGAGAGCGAAGCATATTTACAAAAAGTTGCTTCTTATATAAACAATATGATTTCAGAATTTAAACAAAATGATAGTTATAGAGTAAAAAAAATGGATATGCAACGTATTTTGCTCGAAATAAACATTGCTAATGATTATTTTAAAGCAAAAAAGCAGGCTGATTTGTTGCAAAATGATATAGGATTAAAGGAAAAAGAAATATATGATTTAAAACATCAGCTTATAGTTTCTGATTCTAAGGCAGAGACTGCTTCTAAAGAATTAAAAGATGCTTTAAATAAAATTAAAACCTTAGAAAAAGAAATTATAAAATTACAGACAGAACTGGAAAAATAAAAAAGTTATAAAATCAATTTGAGCGATCAGGTTTTGCCTGGTCGTTTAGTATTTAAATATAGGTTTGGAGAATTATATGGAAGTTGAACTTTTAGCACCAGGTGGCTCTTATGAAAGTGTTATAGCCGCTTATAATGCGGGTGCAGATGCTGTATATACAGGCGGAATAATGTTTGGTGCAAGAGCTGGCGCAAATAATCTTACAACTGAAGAATTGATTAATGCATTAGAATATGCTCATATCCATAATAAAAAATTATATCTGACAGTTAATACCTTAATTAAGGACAAAGAAATTTTTGAACAGCTATATGATTTTTTGTTGCCTTTATATAGTAACGGATTGGATGCTGTGATTGTTCAGGATATAGGTGTTTTACAATTTATAAAAAAGAATTTTCCTTTATTACATATTCATGCTAGTACGCAAATGACGATTTTTGGAAAAGAAACCGTAAACTTTCTAAAAGAGCAGGGAGTAAGCAGAATTGTCACACCACGTGAACTATCGTTAAAAGAAATTTCAGATATAAAAAATAATATAGATATGGAAATAGAAAGTTTTGTACATGGTGCATTATGTTATTGTTATTCTGGACAATGCTTTATGAGTAGTTATATCGGTGGGAGAAGCGGGAACAGAGGAAGATGTGCCCAGCCTTGCCGCATGGAATATGATGTTATAAAAGATAATCAGGTTTTAAATCCTGGTGATAATAAATATGTTTTAAGCCCAAAGGATATTTGTACATTAAAAATACTTCCGAAAATTATAGAATCGGGTGTTTATTCTTTAAAAATAGAGGGGAGAATGAAAAAAACAGAATATATTACCGGAGTTGTTAGTATTTATAGAAAATATCTAGACATATATTTAACAAATCCTGACAAATATAGGGTTGATGACAATGACATTAAAAAATTAGCTGATTTATTTAATAGAAATGGATTTAATGAAAGCTACTACAAACAACATAATGGAAAAGAGATGATTTCTTTAAGAAAACCTGTTTTTCGTGCAGAAAATAAAGAATTTAATCAATATTTAAAAGATAATTATATAGGATTTGTACTAAAAAGACCGTTATCAATTAATGTCACATTAATAAAGAATCAACCTATTATAATTTCAACAACTATAGACGACAGAGTGATTGAATACAAAGGTGATGTTGTACAAAACGCTCTCAATAAACCGATTAATGAAGAAACTGTTTATAAACAAATAAATAAAACAGGCACAAGTAATTATGTTTTTTTGAATATGGATATTTATATTGAAAATGATACATTTTTACCTATTAGTTCATTAAATAATGCAAGAAGAAGTTTTCTTGATAAAGTTACAGAAACTATATTAGAAGATTACAAAAGGAAAGCACCTAAACCTGTATCAAATGCAACATTAGACTATTCTACGAGAAAAAATATAGATATTAAACAATCAAACCATAATATTCTAATTAATGCACTGGCAAGTACAAAAGAACAATTTGATTGCATTGTACAAAAGAATTTTATAAATATAGTCTATATAGAAGGTACAGAATTTACTTCTTCCGATATTAAAGAAGCAGTGTCAAAGGCAAGAAAATTTAACAAAAAGATTTATCTTGCAATGCCTTATGTTTTCAGATTAAAAGATAAAGACATATTCCAAAGAGAATATTCACAATTACTTAATCTTTTTGACGGTTTTTTAATTAGAAGCCTAGAAGAATACTTTTATTTAAAAAATCAAAAAATAACAAAAAATTGCATTTTTGACTATAATGTGTATACTTACAATAGAATCTCAAAGAATTTTTATTATGAATCAGAGAATACTAAAACGACAGTTCCGTTAGAATTAAACCTACAGGAAATAATGGAACGAGGTGCATACAGGGAAGAGATTACAATTTATGGTAGTATGCCTATTATGATTTCCTCTAATTGTGCATTAAATACTACATCAGGTTGTAGTAGAACCGCCCTAGAATATATACTTAAAGACAAAAAGAATAATTCGTTCAGGGTTAAATGTGTATGTAAACATTGTTATAATTTAATGTTTAACAGCAAACCGTTGTCCTTATTTAAATATAACAATGACATAAAGAAACTTTCACCTGATTCTGTAAGACTTAGTTTTACTAATGAAGATATCAACAAAACAGAGTTTATTCTTGATAATACAAAAAAAGCATATCTTGAGGACAAAACTATACAGGAAGATGGCAAAACTACAAGAGGACATTTTAAAAGAGGAGTTCTTTAATATATATTTATTTAAGAAAATTGGAGAATGGTATGGATACTTTTATTGTTATAGTAACTAAATATCTTTTTATTTTGCTTATGTTATGTTATACATGGGAGTCGTTTAGTGCCCTTGTACACACTAAGCGATATCAGGTCGCAGGAATTTTTCAGCGTCAGAATGCGATTATATTTATGACATACATACTTGGGATAGTTACTATTTTTTTGAATCAAAAGGATACATCTGATGTTAACGTGATAATTTTAGGCGGATTACAAATGTGTTTTTTAATTGTCGCCTTAGGTATTTTTCCTATAATTTATCCTAATATCAATAAAGCGATACTTAGTAATATGTGTATGCTTTTAACGATAGGGTTTATTATTTTAGCAAGACTAAGTTTCGAAAAAAGTGTAAAACAATTTATTATTGTTGCAGTAGTAACAATGCTGTCGCTTATAGTGCCATATTTAATGAGTAGATTTCAATTATGGAAATCACTTACATGGATTTACTGTTTTGTCGGTTTAGGATTATTGATACTTGTTCTTGTTATAGGCACCTTATCTAGAGGTGCAAAATTATATATAGAGATTGGCGGTTTTACATTCCAACCTTCAGAATTCGTAAAGATAATTTTTGTATTCTTTATAGCTGGAATGTTAAGCAAATCAGCAAAATTCGGACATTTAGTTCTGTCAGCAGTGTTTGCGGGCTTATATGTTATTATACTTGTTATTTCAACTGATTTAGGAAGTGCATTAATCTTTTTTACCATGTATTTATTTATGGTCTATGTTGGAACAAAAAAGGCAAGATATTTGTTTATCGGTTTGGGTGGAATTTCAGCAGCATCTGTTATTGCTTACAAATTATTTTCACATGTACAGACACGAGTTCTGGTATGGAAGAATCCTTTTGCTGAGGATATAATCAATAGTGCAGGATACCAGGTTTCGCAATCACTTTTCGCATTAGGTAGCGGAGGACTTACAGGAACCGGACTTTATCAGGGATATCCTAATAAGATTCCAATAGTAGACAATGATTTTGTTTTTTCAGCAATAGGTGAAGAATTTGGAGCTATATTTGGAGTGTTGCTTATATTAGTATGCCTAAGCTGTTTTATCTCTTTTTTAAATACAGCAATGGAACAAACGAGTATGTTTAACAGATTAGTTTGTGTAGGCTTAGGTGTAGGTTATGCTATACAGGTTATTTTAACAATAGGTGGAGCATTAAAAATGATTCCATCTACAGGTGTAACGTTACCACTTATAAGTAGTGGTGGTAGTTCAATTTTAAGCACGTTAATCGTTTTTGCAATTATTCAAGGACTTGCAATTGTAGGAACTGCAAACAAAAATTCAATAAAACGAAAGGTGCCAATGGAGGGAACAGGTAATGTCACGACGAGAACAGCAAATATTAAAGAAATCCGCAGAACGCAGGAAATACAAATCGGAACAAAAAGAAAAACGAAAACTAAATAGACAGGCAATGGTAACTTCCATAGTTTTTTCAGCAATATTTTTGTTTATGGCCGGATATTATATGAAGTTCGTTGTGGTTGACAGCCCTGCTATTGTTAAAAATTCTCATAATGAAAGAGTAGCTGAAAATGCCAAAACAATCATTCGCGGTACAATTTATGCAAAAAATGGTGAAAAATTGGCATATACTGAGACTAACAATACGGAAGAAGATTTGTCTGATGATTTAAGAAAATATCCCTATGGAGAAAGCTTTGCTCAAGTAGTCGGATACACAACAAAAGGTATAACAGGTCTTGAAGCTCAGTGTAATTCGATTCTTTCGACTGAAGGCACAAGTGCCATCGAACAGATTGCAAATGATTTTACAAATACTACAGCAAAAGGATGTAATGTATATACTACATTAGATGTTGAACTACAAAAAAAAGCATATGATTCAATTGGCTCAGACAAAGGTGCGGTTTTTGCGATGAATGTAGAAACAGGAGAAGTGTATGCGACAGTTTCAAAGCCCTCCTTTAATCCTGAAAAATTAGACAATATATGGGAGAATATTTCTAATGACAGTAAAAATTCTCCATTATTAAATCGCTCAACAATGGGTATGTATACGCCTGGCTCAATTTTTAAAATAGTTACTACATTAGCATACATGAACGAAAATCAAAATGATGTAAATAATTATTCATATTATTGCAAAGGAAAAGCGAACTTTAAGAATTTTAATATAAATTGTTTTGATTCCAAATCTCATGGCAAAATCAATTTAGAAGAAGCTTTTGCATATTCTTGTAATAGCGCTTTTTCAACAATGGGGGATGACTTAAATATTAATAATTACTTAAAAACTGCACAAAATTTAATGTTTAATCAAATACTACCTTTTGATGATTTTAATACTTCAAACTCGACGTACTGTAAAAAGAGTCGTTTTGTATTAGATGAAAACTCTACTCAGGCACAGATTGCACAGACAAGCATCGGGCAGGGAGAGACTTTAGTTACTCCTGCACATATGGCTATGATAGTCTCAGCTATAGCAAATGACGGTGTTCTTATGAAGCCGTATATGATAAAATGTGTTGAAAATGGAAATGGTTCTATAATTGATGAAGCAAATCCATCGGAATATAAACGCCTAATGTCAAAAGAACAAGCAAAAATATTAAAAGAATATATGTCATCAGTCTGTTGTTATGGTACAGCAAGAATTTTTTCCGGTTCTGATTATGATGCTTTTGGAAAAACAGGAACAGCAGAACTTGATAAGAATGACAATGTTAATTCATGGTTTATCGGCTTTGGTGAAAAAGATGGTAAAAAACTTGCAATAGCTGTTGTATATGAGAATATAAAAGACGGAAGTATTTCTGCTAAAGAATGTGCAAAGAAAATTTTA
Source organism: uncultured Eubacterium sp. (assembly GCA_964461415.1). GTDB lineage: Bacteria > Bacillota > Clostridia > Lachnospirales > Lachnospiraceae > Eubacterium_G. The sequence continues at coordinate 34,710 of CAYWUE010000011.1, read as the reverse complement.
GATTATTACTTTGAATAAGAAATAAACCAGATATTTTTTTTATAAAGATGTGATAATAATTTAAATTAACAATTAGTTAATATTACAAATAAAAAAGCTGTAAAATCCTTTTACAAGAAACTTGAAATTATAGAGTTATTTTTGTATACTAAATACAGTTTAAGTTTGACAAAGAGTCAAAAACACGCTTAAAACCGGGAGGCTTCTCATGGAGAAAGCAGTCAGTTGTGGTGGTGTAGTTATATTTCGTGGAAAGATTTTATTGCTTTACAAGAATTATCACAATAGATATGAAGGATGGGTATTGCCAAAAGGAACAGTTGAACCTGGCGAAACCCAAGAACAGACAGCATTACGGGAAGTTTTAGAAGAAACAGGAGTTGATGCAAGTATAATTGAATATGTTGGAAAAAGTGAGTATACTTTCAATATACCAAACAACATCGTTAATAAAGAAGTTCATTGGTATCTGATGTATTCTGATAGTTATTATAGCAGGCCTCAGAAGGAAGAATTCTTTACGCATTCAGGATATTATAGATATATAGAAGCATATCATCTGCTAAAATTCCCTAATGAAAAAAATATGCTTAAAAAAGCATACCAGCTTTATCTTAAATTAGAAAAAGCAAAAAATAAAAAAAGATGATAGGACAAAGAGGCAGGATATTTCCTGTCTCTTTTGCAAAAAAAGAAATGAATAAAATTAATTATCAAAAAGAATTAGAAAAAACACTTGAAAATGTCAAAAAGACAGGCAAAAAGCCTACATTGCTGCTACACGTATGCTGTGCACCATGTAGCAGTTATGTATTAGAATATTTGAATAAATATTTTGAAATCACTGCCTTTTTTTATAATCCAAATATTTCAACTGAAAGTGAATATGAACATAGAGCAAAAGAATTAATTAGATTTATAAATGAAAAAGATTTTGATAATTCTATAAAAACTATTATTTCAGATTATCTTCCAAAAGAATTCTATGATATAGCTAAAGGTTTAGAAGATAGTAAAGAAGGTGGCCTACGTTGTTTTAAGTGTTATGCTTTAAGGTTAGAAAAAAGTGCACAGGTAGCAATAGAAAATAATTTTGATTATTTTACAACAACTCTTTCCATAAGTCCTTTAAAAAATTCTCAAAAGCTGAATGAAATCGGTAAAATACTAGAGGAAAAATATGGAATAAAATATTTATATTCAGATTTTAAGAAAAATAACGGATATAAAAGATCAATAGAATTATCTAAGGAATATGATTTGTATCGCCAAAATTATTGTGGATGCGAATTTTCTAAAAGAGAATAAAATCATATGAAAGTAAATATTTGCAAGGGTTATAATATTGTGATATATTCATAGAGTGATGTGTAGATTTTATTTACATAAATCTAAAAGAATGATTATTTACATTCAGTCTTTGGAGAAAGACTATAAAAAATACTACATTTTTATAAGAGGATAGTAATATGATTTGTCCAAAATGTGGAAATAAATGTGACGATAAATTAATGTTCTGCAATACTTGTGGAACAAAGTTAAAAACATTTGTTAATGGTTACGAGGAATTTCTTGTTCCGGAAGAAATGGAACAAGAGTCAATAGAAATACAAGCAAAGCCAATTGTAACAGAAGCCATTGTAATAAGCGGCGATAGTGATACTGCAACCATTAAAGAGGAACGAAAAATAAAAAAAGCAACTCCAAAATTAGAATCAGAATTGCTAGATGGCGAAATTGATGATGTGATGGAAAAAAAATCAACATCAACAAAATCCAAATATACCAATGGAAAGTACTCGAGTAGCGATAAAAATAATAAAAAAACAAAAAAATCAGGCAAGAAAATAGCGATTATAATTGCAATTTCCATAACTGCAGTTTTGATTACAATTTTTACAACTATAGCAATCAAAAAGAATTCAATGACCAAAAAATTCAATCATTACTATAATCAGGGAACTGTATATTTTAACGCTCAAAACTATAAGGATGCTAGAACACAATTTTATACAGCTTCTAATAATGCAGTTACAAAAGAACAACGTGTAAAAGCTTACGTTATGGTATATAAATCTGACTCAATTATTGGTGGATATGATGAGGAAGAAATAGATTTTTTAGAGGCTCTTATTGCAATTGATGACTCTAATATAGAATATTATAAAGAGTTGATTGTTTTGTATCAGAATAATGATATGAATTCAAAAATACAACCATTGATAGCTAGTGCACCTTCAAGTATGAGGGAAGAATTGACTAATTATAATGGTACAATTCCGGTTGCAAACTACAAAGAAGGTGTTTATAGAAATCCGATAAATGTAGAATTATCTTCAAGCAATGATGTTACTATATACTACACAACAGATGGCAGTAATGTTATCGAAAGTGAGACAAAGCAAGAATATTCTATGCCTATAAAATTGGCAAAAGAAGGCATTTATACTATTAGAGCTTACTCTGTTACAAAATCAGGTAAAGCAAGCAAAGAAATGACTGTAAAATATACACTTGAATTTATAAAAGTAGATGAACCAAGTATTAATCTTGATAGTGGAAAATATACTGATGAACAAAAAATTGAAGTAACTGCAGACTCTGATTGTACAGTTTATTATACAACAGACGGCACTACACCTACAGCAAAATCAAAAAAATATAAGGAACCTATTGAAATGCCAAAAGGTGATAGTTTATATTATTTTGTTGCTATTAATTCAGAAGGTGTGGCAAGTAATATAACAACAAGAGTTTATAATTTTATTCCGCAATATACAATATCTTATGACCAGGCATTAGATTCTATCAGATATTATATTTCAGATATCGACGCTGAATTTAATGAAGCGGATAACGGAGATGTAGTTTATTTTGAATTTAAGGAAATAAAAGAAATAGAAGAAAAAGAGTACTACATTATTTCATGTCAAAGAACTACAAAGAAAAACAAGAAAAAATATGCGCTGTGTGCTGTTTCATGTGATGATGGTGTATGTTATAAAGCATTATCAAATGATGAAAGCGGTTATGATTTAACAGAATTCAATATTGGAGATAATATTTTTTCTGAATAATATAAACTCAAAAAAATGATTGTTTCATAATTGTGTACATGTTCATAAAACCTTCTTTTTTAAAGTTTACAAATGTGTACACAATTAGAAATTATAATTAATAGAATACTTATTAATTCTTCAATAATCGGTTTTCATAAATTGTCATATATGATTTTAAATATCGTTTAAATAACGTTTCAGACTTTTCAGATTTTTCGGATTTTTAAAAAATCGTTATTGACATTTATGTTTCATAATGGTATTATACTTTTGTTGCGCGGATGTGGCGGAATGGCAGACGCAGCAGACTCAAAATCTGCCGCCCTCAAAGCGTGCGGGTTCAAGTCCCGCCATCCGCATTACAATTAATAATACACCGATTAGGTGTATTTTTTTTATATAATAGAAAAATCTTTGAGTTTCCTATTATATAAACGCGTGATTTAAGGTGTGAAACTTACAAAAAATGAGTTGCGCGTACGCATCTGTTCTCATGTAGCACTTTTTTCTTTAATCATAGGAGGATTGATAATATGAATGAAAATATACTAAAACGCAATGAACAATTAGCCAAAACTGTAATTAAAGGTTTAGAATCACGTAACATGACCGGATATTATGCTGCAAATAAAGCAGAAGCATTAGATATAGCACTAAATTTAATTCCAGAAAATAGCAGTATAGCAATGGGTGGCTGCATGACGGCTCAAGAAATCGGTTTAGTCGATGCAATTAATACAGAAAAATATAACTTTATTGACAGACATAAAATGAATCCTAAAGAAGGACTACTTGCTTCGTACAGTGCTGATATTTTTATTTCAAGTGCAAATGCAATAACAGATGATGGAATATTAGTAAATATAGATGGGAATTCTAATAGAGTATCATGTATAGCTCAAGGTCCTGAAAAGGTTATCTTTATCGTTGGTATGAATAAAGTTTGCGATGATGTTGATGGAGCAATTAAGAGAGCTAGAAATGTTGCTGCTACAAGCAATGCACAAAGATTTGATATAAACACACCGTGTAAAAATACTGGAAAATGTTTTGATTGCAAATCACCTGACACAATTTGTTGTCAATTTTTGCTTACAAGATATTCAAGACATAACGGTAGAATTCATGTAATATTAGTTAATGATAATTTAGGATTTTAATATGTAATTTAGCGGTTGTTAGAAACAGCCGCTTTTTGTATAAAGCTTTTAAGGAGAGTTTAAGTATGAAGAAATATATTGTTACCGGAATGAGTTGTGCAGCATGTCAAAGTCGTGTTGAGAAAGCTGTATCAACGCTAAATGGAGTTACATCAGTATCTGTCAGCCTTTTAACTAATACAATGCATGTTGAAGGTGATTATAACGAAAAAGATGTTTTATCTACAGTTAAAAAAGTGGGATACGGAATAAAAAGTTTAGAGAGTAAACAAGAAAACAATACAGGTATTTCTGAAGATAATTTAAAAGATACTCAAACACCTCTATTAAAAAAAAGATTTACAATATCTTTATTTTTATTAATTCCACTGATGTATTTGTCTATGGGACATATGATGTGGAACCTACCTGTTCCTAAATTTCTAAATAATAATTATATCGGAATTGGCCTTATGGAAATGATTTTGACTGTTATTATTTTATTAATTAATCAAAAGTTTTTTATAAGTGGATTTAAAGGTATGATAAATAAGGCGCCTAACATGGATACTTTAGTATCCATGGGGGCAGGAGCATCGTTTATTTATAGTATATGTGTTTTATTTGCTATGACTTATGCTGAAAAGAATGGCAATCAAAAATTATTGAAGGAATATTTCCATGATTTTTATTTTGAATCAGCTGCAATGATTGTGACTTTAATAACTTTAGGAAAAATGCTAGAATCGTTTTCTAAAGGAAAAACAACAGATGCTCTGAAAAATCTAATAAAAATGATGCCAAAATCAGCTACAATAATCGAAACTGATTCTAATGGATATGAAATTGAAAAAGTGATAGCAATAGAAGATATAAAAGTAAATGACATCTTTATTGTAAAAGCCGGCGAAAATATACCTGTAGATGGAATTGTAATTGACGGATATGGATCAGTTGACGAATCAGCCATCACTGGGGAAAGTATACCGGTAGATAAATTTCCTGGAGCAAAGGTTTCTTCAGCAGGAATTAATCAGGCCGGATATTTAAAATGCCAGGCTACAAGAGTAGGTGAAGATACAACATTGTCACAAATTATTCAAATGGTTAGTGATGCTTCTACTACAAAAGCACCTATCGCAAAGGTAGCCGACAAAGTATCAGGAGTTTTTGTGCCTGTTGTAATAGTTATTGCAATTTTAACAACTATTATCTGGCTTCTTTTTGGAAAATCTATAGGTTTTTCACTAGCTAGAGGTATTTCAGTCCTTGTAATTAGCTGTCCATGTGCACTTGGACTTGCCACACCTGTTGCAATTATGGTCGGAAACGGACTTGGAGCTAAAAATGGTATATTATTTAAAACTGCAGCATCTCTTGAAGCAACTGGAAAAACACAGATTGTTGCACTTGATAAAACAGGAACAATAACAACCGGAAAACCAAGCGTGACAAAAATAATTGCAAGTAATAATATAGATGAGTTTGAATTATTAAAGATTGCAGTAGGTCTTGAGAACAAAAGTGAACATCCATTAGCTAAAGCAATAATTGAATATGGAAATGAAAACAATATTAAAGGTTATGATATTACTGATTTTAATGTCGCAGTAGGTAATGGAATCTTAGGAAAATACAATGGTAAAAAGGTTTTCGGTGGAAACAAAAAATTTATAGAAAACTTATGCACAATCCCTGATAACATTTTATCCGAAGCAAACAAAGTTGCCAATAACGGAATGACACCTTTGTTTTTTGCAAAAGAAAATGATATTTTAGGTATAATTGCCGTAGCTGATATTATTAAAGATGATAGTAAAGAGGCTATAGCTGAACTTGAAAATATGGGAATAAAAGTTATAATGCTAACAGGAGATAATAAAAGGACTGCAAAAGCAATAGCAAAAAAAGCAAGTCTTAAAAATGTCATATCAGATGTACTTCCACAAGATAAAGAAGCTACCATAAGAGAATTGTCAAAACAGGGTAAGACAGTTATGGTTGGTGACGGAATAAATGATGCACCGGCTCTTACCAGAGCAGATATCGGTATGGCAATTGGCGCCGGAAGTGATGTAGCAATAGATGCGGCAGATGTTGTATTAACAAAAAACAATTTAAAAGATGTACCTGCAGCCATAAAACTGAGCAGGGCAGTTCTTAAAAATATACATGAAAATCTATTTTGGGCATTTATATATAATATTATCGGTATTCCTTTAGCGGCAGGCATATGGTATCCTATATTTGGAATAAAACTCAATCCAATGTTTGGTGCCGCAGCGATGAGTTTATCTAGTTTTTGTGTAGTAACCAATGCATTAAGGCTTAATTTAACTCATATATACAAAAACAAAAAAACGTCAAACAAAATTAACGAATCATTTTATCAAGATATAAAAATAACAAGTATTAAGGAGAATCAAAACATGAAAAAAACAATGAAAATTAAAGGTATGATGTGTGGACATTGCGAAGCAGCCGTTAAGAAAGCATTAGAAGAGCTTCCACAGGTTACAGAAGCTATTGTAAGTTATGAAACAGGAACAGCAATAGTTGCCATTGATGGAGAACTTTCAGATGATGTCCTAAAGAAAACAATAGAAGATAAAGACTATATTGTAGAGGAAATATTTTAACCTCATAAGTTACATTTAAATATAGGTGGGAAATATGGAATGTATAGAATTTCAAAAATTAATCGATAATTTTATTTTTGATAAGATAGAATATTCTGATGACTTGGAAGAATTTATAGAACATGCAAAAAAATGCAAAAAATGCTCCGAAGAATTAGAGCTTTATTATACTATAAGAAGGGGACTTGGCGATTTAAAAGCACCTGATGGAAGTGATGATGGTGTAGACAGTTCTAAAGAGCTAGAAAGTATTATGAACTTTTACAATGATTTTTTTATGAAACAAGAAAAAAAGAAAAAATCAATTATTCTATCTATCACGATTTTTTTGTTATTAATATTATTTATCATTATTTGTCTGTATTTAAATACAATTGGAATAATTTAGGAGGATAAATATTAAATGAGCAAGTTTGTACTTATAGATGGACATAGTATTTTAAACAGGGCATTTTATGGAGTTCCAATATTTTCTAATAGCGAAGGACTGCACACAAATGCTGTTTTTGGTTTTCTAAATATTTTGTTTAAATTCATAGATTCAAAAAAGCCGGATTATCTAGCAGTAGCCTTTGACGTTCACAAACCTACATTTCGTCATGAAATGTATAAAGAATACAAAGGTACAAGAAAACCTATGATGGATGAATTAAGAGAACAAGTTCCTGTTGTTAAAGAACTACTTCAAAAAATGGGAATTACTACAGTAGAACTTCCTGGATATGAGGCAGATGATATTATCGGAACATTGGCCAAAGAAGGTGAAAAAGCCGGTTTTGATGTAGATGTAGTCTCAGGAGACAGAGATTTGCTTCAATTAGCCAGTGACAAAATCAAAATCTGTATACCTAAAACTAAAAAGGGACAGACAATAGTCGAAGAATATAATACTAAACAGGTTAAAGACTTATATAAGGTTACACCAGTACAATTCATTGATGTAAAAGCACTAATGGGGGATTCTTCTGATAATATTCCGGGAGTTCCAGGTATTGGCGAAAAAGGAGCTACAGCAATTATTGAACAGTTTGGCTCGATTGAAAACGCTTTTGAGCACGCTGATGAAATTACAAATACACGAAACAAAAATGCTTTAATTACTAACTATGATTTAGCTCAAATGAGTAAAATTTTAGCAACCATAAATATTGAATCTCCGGTTAAAGTCACACCTTCTGAATGCATATTGGGAGAAATTTATACAGAAGCTGCACTTGAAATTATTAAACGCTTAGAATTTAAAAGTATGATTCCAAGATTTAGTAATGTGTCAACAACAAACAACTGCGAACAGAATTTTAAGGTGATTGACAATCCTTTTGATGTCGATTCAATATTAGAAAAGGCCAAAACATCTAAAAATACAGGTATTTATATTTACAAAAACAAAGATAATATGGGCTTTTCACTATGCTTTAATGAAAAAGATATTTACTATATAAAAAAGACTGGATTTGTGACTGAAGATTTTATTATTGAAAAAATAAGAGAATTAATAAATGCCGATACACCTATGTCGATATTAAATATTAAAGAAAATAATAAAATTTTGAACAATGACAAGTTTTCTTTAATATTTGATGTTGCTCTAGCGGCATATTTGTTAAATCCATTGCAGAATACTTATGATTATGACGATATTGGACGAGAATATTTAGGAATGAATATTCCTTCTTTTGATGAAATTTTTCCAAAAACAAAAAAAGGAGAAACACCATCTGATGAAATCGATGATAATATTTTAAAATTTGCCTGCTACAATGCATTGGTTGTTTTTAAAGTAAAAGATGTATTAATAAAAAAATTAAAAGAAAATAATATGCTTGATATTTATAACAATATAGAACTTCCATTAACCTATGCGCTTTATGATATGGAGCAGACAGGAATAAAAGTAGATGGAATACAGCTTAAAAAATACGGCTTACGTCTAAAATCAGGAATAGATAAATTAGAAAAAGAAATCTATGATGAGGCCGGGCATACATTTAATATCAATTCGCCAAAACAGTTAGGTGAAGTTCTATTTGGAGAAATGAATATTCCAGGTGGTAGGAAAACTAAAACCGGATATTCTACATCAGCATCTGTGTTAGAAAGCCTTGAGTCTGAATATCCTTTTGTAAGAAAAATTTTGGAATACAGACAGCTCACAAAATTAAAATCCACATACGCAGATGGACTTGCTGTATTTATTGGAGAAGATAATAGAATTCATGGAAAATTCAATCAAACAATCACAGCAACAGGAAGAATAAGCAGTACAGAACCTAATCTTCAAAATATCCCTGTCCGTATGCCACTAGGACGTGAAATACGAAAGGTATTCATTCCAGAAGATGACTGTATATTTATTGATGCAGATTATTCACAAATAGAATTGCGTATATTAGCACATATGTCTGATGATAAAAATCTTATTGAAGCTTATAAGAATTCAAAAGATATTCATGCATCTACAGCGTCTTTAGTTTTCCATGTGCCTATAGAAGAGGTAACTAAGGAACAGCGTAGTAATGCTAAAGCCGTAAATTTTGGTATTGTATATGGCATTAGTTCTTTTGGATTAAGTAAGGATTTGTCAATCAGTAGAAAAGAAGCACAGCAATATATAGAAGATTATTTTGTAAGTTATCCCGGTATAAAGAATTATCTTGATAATGCTGTTTTAAAAGCCAAAGAAGATGGGTATGCCGAAACAATGTTTGGCAGAAGAAGACCTGTACCAGAACTTTTATCAGGTAATTTTATGCAGAGACAATTCGGTGAGAGAGTGGCAATGAATTCTCCAATACAGGGAACGGCTGCTGATATAATAAAAATTGCAATGATAAATGTAGCAAAAGAATTAAAAGAAAAATCATTAAAATCAAAAATTGTTTTACAGGTTCATGATGAGTTATTAATCGAGGCATACAAAGACGAAGCAGATATCGTAAAAGATATTTTGAAAAAAAATATGGAACAGGCTGCTAATTTAAATGTTCCTCTTGAAGTAGATGTAAAATGTGGAAACAATTGGGATGAAGCACATTAATTAGGAGACATTATTTATGGTAATTGGTTTAATGGGCGGAGTAGGATGTGGAAAATCTACAGTTATGGATTATTTAGAAAAACAATATAATGCATATATAATCCAGTCGGACTATGTAGCTAAAGAGGTTATGACTCCCGGATTTGATGTGTTTAAAAAGATAAAAGAAATTTTTCCGGAAGTTATAGAAAATAATGCAATAGATAATAATAAACTTGCAGCAATAGTATTTAGTGATAAAAGTAAACTTGAGTTGTTAAATTCGATTGTTCATCCTGGAACCATCAAAGAAATAGAAAATAGAATAAACAATTGTAACAACAAATTAATTATTGTTGAATCAGCTATTTTGTTAGGTTCCGGCATTGAAAAGTATTGTGATGAATTATGGTTTTGTTATTGTGAATATGATGAGAGAATAAGACGACTTATAAAAAATAGAAATTATTCTTTAGAAAAAGCTGATCAGATTATATCAAATCAGCCATATGATGAAGAATATAACAGATTTGCTGATGAATTTATTGATAATACAGATAGTATTGAAAAGACAAAAGAGCAGATTGATTATATTATGCAAGATAAAGAGTGTTCTTAATAAAATACTAATAAAGTTATTGACAAAATAATTCAAAAAGACTACAATGTGTAGCGTGCTACATATTGTAGTCTTTTTCTGTACACGACTATAAATGTTTAAACAAGTTATGATGCATTTAAAATTCGTGCCACATTCTAAAGTGATTATAGCATTTTCAGTATTTTGCGCTAGAAACGTTTATTATTTTTAAACATTCTAACTCTAAATGTTATAAGGTACATATGTAACATTCTTTATAATTTTATTATTTAGAAATGGAGGAAATATTGATACATTTATATTTATGTATCAATATACAATAGTTATGGGAGATTTGGGCCATAAAATTAAACTGATTGATTTACAGTTTAAAAATCGTATGGATAAAAATCTTGAACAATTAGGATTAACAACAGCTCAAATGAATGTATTATTTTATTTGGAACATCATTATGGTGAAAAAATTACTCAAAAAAAGTTGTCAGAAGTTTTTAACGTTAAACATTCAACTATGGCTGGAATTATGCAACGAATGGTTGAAAAGGGGTTGATTTCAATAACTCCTGACCAACAAAACAAAAAGTTCAAGAATATTACTCTTACGGAAAAATCACAAGAAGTTCATGAAAGTGCCTGGGCGTTTAAAAATTATACTGAAGCTGTAATTACAAAAGGATTTTCAGAAGATGAAAAGAAGGATTTTGAAAGAATGCTTCAGATGGTATTCCATAATTTATTAGAGGATTCTTCTATGACACAGGAAGACAAGGACATAATAGAAAGGAGATTTAACCAAAAATGATTAAAACATTACTAAAAGAAGTAAAAGAATTTAAAATTGTTTCTTTGCTTACACCACTTGGAATGTTAGCTGAAGTAATTGTGGAAAACTTCATACCATTGCAAATGGCATTAATTATTGATTCAATTGGTAATAATGATTTAAAAACTGTTTATAAAACTTCAGTTATTATGATTTTGCTGGCATTAGCAGGTCTGATAGCAGGTTTTATGGGTGGTGTATGGGGTGCAAAAGCATCTACAGGTTTTGCTAGAAATTTAAGAAAAGCAATGTATGAAAAGATTCAAACTTTTTCATTTTCTAACATTGATAAATTTAGCACAGCCGGTCTTGTAACAAGATTGACAACAGATGTTACAAACATACAAAATGCTTATCAGATGATTTTAAGAATGTGTGTTAGAGCACCTTTTAGTTTGATAGTTGCTATGATTATGGCTTTTTCAGTTTCACCAAGAGTTGCAAGTATTTATCTTATTGCAGTAGTGTTTCTTGGAATTATTCTTGCAATTATTACATTTAACGCACATAAATACTTTACACAGGTGTTTAGAAAATATGACAAACTCAACGAAAGTGTTCAAGAAAATGTTAGCGCAATGAGAGTTGTAAAAGCATATGTTAGAGAAGATTATGAACGTGGCAAGTTTGGCAAAGCAAGCTACAATATTTATAAAATGTTTATAAAAGCTGAATGTATAGTTTCATTAAATTCACCTGCAATGATGGTTACAATGTACGGATGTATTTTGTTTATCAGCTGGTTAAGCGCTCATTTAATTATTGCTAGTGGAAATAATCCAGCAGTAGGACTTACAACCGGTAATCTGACATCACTTTTGGCATATTGCATGAATATACTCACGAGCCTTATGATGTTGTCAATGGTTTTTGTTATGGTTACTATGAGTATGGCTAGTGCAGAAAGAATAGCTGAAGTATTGAACGAAAAAGCAGATATTACTAATCCTGAAAATCCTGATTTTGATGTACCAAATGGTAGCATATCTTTTGAAAATGTAGATTTCAGATATAACAAGACTAGTGAAAAACCTGTGCTTGAAAATATCAATATTTCAATAAGAACAGGTGAAACTATAGGTATCATCGGTGGAACAGGCAGTGCAAAGTCAAGCTTTGTAAATTTACTGAGTCGATTATATGATGTTGAAAAAGGTCAGGTTTTAATCGGTGGAAAAAATGTAAAAGATTACGACCTTGAAGTTTTAAGAAAAGAAGTAAGTGTAGTCCTTCAAAAGAACGTACTCTTTTCAGGCACAATTTTAGAAAACCTTCGTTGGGGCGATGAAAATGCCAGTGATGAAGAATGTATCAGGGCATGCAAACTTGCATGTGCAGATGAATTTATTGAAAGAATGCCTGATAAATACAATACATATATTGAACAGGGTGGCTCTAATGTTTCAGGTGGGCAGAAACAGAGATTATGTATTGCCAGAGCATTACTTAAAAAGCCAAAAATTCTCATTTTAGATGATAGTACGAGTGCAGTTGATACTGTAACAGATGCAAAAATCAGAAAAGCATTTAGAGAAGAAATCCCTGATACAACTAAAATTATTATTGCTCAAAGAATATCTAGTGTTAAAGATGCTGACAGAATTATTGTTTTTGATGACGGAAAAATTAATGGCGTAGGCACTCATGAAGAATTAATCAAGAATAATGACATCTATAGAGAAGTATATGATCAACAAATGAATGACAACGCTGATTTTGACAAGAAAGGAGGAGAATAATAATGGAAAAAGCCAAAATTGTAAAAGGCCCCGGAAGAAGACCTATGGGACCTCCTCAAAAATTAGATCATCCATTTAAAACTCTTTCCCGACTTATTAAATATATGGGCAAATATTATTCCATACATTTAATAATAGTTGTTTTATGTATAATTGCAAATGTTTTTGCAAATGTTAACGGAACATGGTTTATGAAAGCATTAGTTGACGAATATATTTTGCCAATGATAAAAAATAGCAGTACTGATTTTACACCACTTTTAGCTGCAATGTTCAAAGTTGGCTGCTTTTATGGTTTAGGTGTTGTAGCTTCATTAGTTCAGGCTGAAATAATGGTTTTTGTTACCCAGGGAACACTAAAGCATTTAAGAGATGATATGTTTAATCATATGCAAAGTCTACCTATTAAATATTTTGATACACATTCACATGGCGATATTATGTCCATGTATACTAATGACATTGACACATTAAGACAGATGGTAAGCCAGTCAATGCCACAAATGTTTAACAGTGCAATTACAATTGTCAGCGTATTTTCATGTATGTTAGCTCTTAGTGTACCACTTACAATAATCACTTTGATTATGGTATTTTTAATAAGTTTTGTTTCAAAAACACTTACATCACTATCAGGAAAATTCTTTATTTCTCAGCAAAAAGATATTGGCGCAGTAAACGGATATATTGAAGAAATGATGGAAGGACAGAAAGTTGTAAAAGTATTCTGTCATGAAGAAAAGTCTATAAAAGAATTTAATGAACTAAATGACAGACTTTGTAACTCCTCATATAACGCAAATAAATTTGCCAATGTTATGGGACCTTGCAATGCGCAGCTTGGAAATGTAAGTTATGTTATCTGTGCTTTAATAGGTGCAATTTTAGCAATTAATGGAATTGCCGGATTTTCAATGACAACCGGTGGACTTATTAGTTTCCTTACATATAATAAGCAGTTTGCTCAACCAATTAATCAGATAACAATGCAGATAAATAGTATTGTTATGGCTATTGCAGGTAGCGAAAGAATTTTCAAACTTTTAGATGAAAAACCAGAAGTAGATGATGGATATGTAACATTAGTCAGAGCTAAAAAAGTTGACGGACAAATTATCGAATGCGAAAATAGAACAGGCATGTGGGCTTGGAAGCATTATCACAAAGAAGATGACACTACAACATATGTTGAAATGAAGGGTGAAATCGTATTTAATGGTGTTGACTTTGGATACAACGATGAGAAAATTGTATTGCATGATGTTAAATTATATGCTAATCCTGGTCAAAAGCTTGCTTTTGTCGGTTCAACAGGTGCCGGAAAAACTACAATCACAAATCTTATAAACCGATTTTATGATATTCAGGATGGCAAAATAAGATACGATGGGATTAACATTAATAAAATAAAAAAAGCCGACCTTAGACGTTCGCTTGGAATTGTATTACAGGAAACAAATCTTTTCTCAGCTACAGTTATGGAAAATATAAGATATGGTAATCTTGCTGCAACTGATGAAGAAGTTATAGCTGCAGCAAAATTAGCTAATGCAGATAGTTTTATAAGAAGATTGCCTGACGGATATAATACAATGTTAACCGGAAACGGTGGCAATTTAAGTCAGGGACAAAGACAGCTTCTTTCTATTGCAAGAGCAGCTGTTGCCAATCCACCTGCCTTAATCTTAGACGAAGCAACTTCATCTATAGACACAAGAACAGAGCGTTTAGTTCAGGAAGGTATGGATGCCTTAATGAAGGGTAGAACAACTTTTGTTATCGCACACAGATTATCAACAATCCGAAATAGTGACTGTATTATGGTTCTTGAACAGGGTAGAATTATTGAACGTGGAAGCCATGACGATTTGATGAACGAAAAAGGAACATATTATAGACTGCAGACAGGAAGTGCTCCTGAATAAAATTAAAAGAAAGAATCTCAGGCAGAGATTCTTTCTTTTTTTATTAAAACATTTTTTGACTTTTTTCTCCTAAAAGTTCTTAACACAAATTTAAAGTTCAACGTTTTTCATAATATTTTTTAAAACTTTGAATAGTTACTTAACGTATAACATTTTGATTATAAAAACTTGCTATTCGATCTACAAAGGAGTAAAATAGACTGGTATGATTTTAAAATTCAGGAGGCGAAAAATGAACAAAGTAAGTACAAAAAATGCACCGGCAGCTATTGGCCCATATTCACAAGGCGTTATCGTAAACAATCTATTATTTACATCAGGACAAATTGCCTTAGATCCAAAAACAGCTCAGGTTGTTGGTGATACAATAGAAGAACAGGCAGAACAGGTCATGAAAAATCTAGGAGCAATTCTAGAGGAAGCAGGTTCAAGTTATGAAAAAACTATAAAAACAGTATGTTTTCTTGCAGATATGAATGACTTCGCTGCATTTAATCAGGTTTACGGAAAATATTTTACTGAAAAACCTGCAAGAAGCTGTGTTGCCGTAAAAGAACTTCCAAAGAGTGTTTTGTGTGAAGTAGAAGTTATTGCCGAAGTATAATTTGAGAGGATTTATTTTTGAGATTAGATAAATATTTAACTTCAATAGGTATTGGTTCTAGAACTCAAGTTAAAGAACTGATTAAAAAAGGAAAAATTAAAGTCAATGGTACAAAAATTTTAAAACCTGAACATCATATAGATGAAAGTAGTGATAGCGTCGATTTTAACGGATTAAATTTAGAATATCATAAATTTTACTATTATATGTTAAACAAACCTGCAGGAGTTTTATCAGCAGTGTCAGATAAAAATTGCAAAACAGTTATTGATTTACTTAATGTTTCTGTTAAAAACGGACTTTTTCCTGTAGGACGTTTAGATAAGGATACTGAAGGTCTTTTGCTTATAACTAATAATGGCGAATTATCCCATAATCTCTTATCTCCTAATAAACATGTAGACAAAACCTATTATGTAGAATTAGATGGCGATTTGATTGAAGATGATGTTGAAGTTTTTCAAAATGGATTAGATATTGGCGAAAAAAATCTTACTAAACCTGCAAAATTAGAAATTTTAGGAGAAAAGAATAAAGCCTACATAACAATTACAGAAGGCAAATATCATCAGGTCAAACGAATGTTCAAAGCTATTGGATTGACTGTAACATACCTAAAAAGAATATCAATGGGTTCACTTGTATTAGATAATACTTTAAAACCTGGTGAATATCGAATGCTTACAGAAGAAGAAATATCATTTTTATTAAATAATCATGATTATGATAACAAATGATATATTAGTAACTAAACTAACACACAATTTTATATTCAAACGATAAATTATTGATACAAATTATATAAAGGAAAAATTATGCTAGAAATAATAATAACTGAAAATGAAGCAGGGCAACGTTTTGATAAATTTTTATTTAAATATTTTAAAGAAGCTACTTCAGGTTTTATTTATAAAATGCTAAGGAAAAAGAATATAGTTTTAAATGGCAAAAAATCTGACGGTAAAGAAAAATTAAAAAAAAATGACAAGGTTAAGATTTTTATGGCTGATGAAACGATTTTAAAATTCAAAGGCGACAAAACAGAAACCATTGCGGCTTGTATCGATTTAGATATTGTTTATGAAGATAATGACGTATTGCTTATAAACAAGCCATCCGGAATGCTTAGTCAAAAAGCTAAACCTTGTGATATTTCTTTAAACGAATATATTATTTCCTATCTCATTTCTTCGAATCAGTTAACAACAGAACAACTACAAACATTTAAGCCATCTGTTTGTAATCGCTTAGACAGAAACACAAGTGGCCTGATTGTTGCCGGAAAATCACTAAAAGGACTTCAGGTTATGTCTAAAATGTTTAAAGAAAGAACAATGGATAAGTTCTATTTAGCAATTGTTTCAGGAATTATAAATGATAAAACAACAATTAAGGGATATTTAACAAAAGAAACAAAAACTAATAAAGTTTTTATTTCTTCAAAAGAAGTAGAAGATAGCCAGTATATAGAAACCGAATATGAACCTGTTAGACATGGAAATAATTTAACACTTTTAAAAGTGAAGCTGATAACAGGGCGTACTCATCAGATACGAGCTCATTTAGCTTCAATTAATCATCCTATAATTGGTGATTACAAATATGGAAACAACATAATTAATAACCTATATAAAAATAAATATAATATAAAAAATCAGTTATTACATTCATATACAATGGTATTTCCGGCTTATATGGAAGATTGTTCTCAAATTTCTGGAAAAGAATATGTTGCAAATCCACCTAAAGAATTTGATACAATTATAAACAATGAAATTAAGGATTAAAATATGGGAACCTGGAAAACAAGAGGTCTTCGTGGTTCGACCTTAGAAGACATGATTAATATGACAAATGATAATTATAGGGAAAAAAAACTTGCACTTATCCAAAAAATCCCTACGCCTATAACACCTATTAATATAGACCAAAGTACAAGACATATAACTTTGGCTTATTTTGACAAACAAAGTACAGTAGACTATATAGGTACAGTTCAGGGAATTCCAATATGTTTTGATGCGAAAGAATGTGCAGTTAGTACGTTTCCGATGATGAACATTCATGAGCATCAGATACATTTTATGGAAGATTTTGAAAATCAGGGTGGAATAGCATTTATACTATTGTTTTATACCGGTTTAAATGAGACTTATTATATCCCTTTTAGGGACATAAAAAAATTTTATGACAGAAGTGTAAATGGTGGCAGAAAAAGTTTCAGATACGAAGAAATAAACAAAGAATATCTAATCAAATCTGCTCCCGGTGCATTGATACATTATCTTGAAGGAATTCAAAAAGATTTAGATTCAAGAGAAGTTGACAATTAAAATAAGTTGATGTAAACTAACTTTGATTTTTTATCGCGGTAGCAGATTAGCACTTTAAACAGTTGAAGTGCTGAAGATGATAGAATGGAGAATGATTATGGATAAGGCTTTATTGCATACTCCTGAAGGAGTTCGTGACGTTTATGGCAAGGAATGTGCCATTAAATTAACAATTGAAAATAGCATTAATAATGTTTTTAATATATACGGATATCATAATATTCAAACTCCGACTTTTGAATTTTTTGATATTTTTAGTAAGGAAAGAGGCTCAGTTGCTTCAAAAAACTTATATAAATTTTTTGACAGAGAAGGTAACACATTAGTTCTTAGACCTGATGTAACACCTTCAATTGCAAGACTTGTAGCAAAATATTATATGAATGTCAATGTTCCCGTTAAGTTATGTTACAACGCTAACACCTTTATTAATAATTCAGAATTACAGGGAAAATTAAAAGAAAATACTCAGCTAGGCTGTGAGCTTATAAATGATGATTCAGTTGAAGCTGATGCAGAAATTCTTGCTCTTGTAGTGGCTTCTTTAAAAGCTGCAGGTTTAAAAGATTTCTTAGTAGAAATAGGACATGCAGATTTTTATAAGGGATTGCTTGAAGAATATGGTTTTGATAGCGATACTGAGTATGAATTAAGGCAAAGAATTGAAAACAAAAATTACTTTGGAGTAGAAGAAATTCTTGATAATAACAGTATTTCAGGCAAGACTTGTGAAGCATTCCTTAAACTTCCTGAATTATTTGGTTCAATTGATGTTATTAAATCTGCTAAGGAACTTACAGAGAACAAAAAAGCATTGAATTCCATTGAACGTCTTGAAACGCTGTATGGAATTTTAGATGATTATGGAATTTCTAAATATATCAGTTTTGATTTAGGTATGGTTACTAACTATAATTACTATACAGGAATAATTTTTAAGGCATATACTTATGGCTCCGGTGACAAAATCGTTGCAGGTGGACGATATGATAAGCTATTAGGTCAATTCGGCAAGGATGCACCATCAGTAGGCTTTGCTGTTTATATGGATCAGATTTTATTAGCGGTAAACGACCAGCGATTAAAAGAAAATAATAATTATTCATATGAAGTAATAATTTATGAACCTGGATTCAGAAAAGCTGCTCTTTCTATAACTAATATTTTAAGAGAGCAAGGCGTAAAGACTGAATTAATCTCAAAAAAAGACAATATATCATTAGACGAATATATAAATTTTAAGAAAGAAGACGGAGCATCTAAGATAACATATGTATCTAAAAATGGTGCTGTAGAATTATAGGTGGTAAATATGAGATATTTAACATTTGCTTTAGCAAAAGGTCGTCTGGCAAAAAAAGCAATGAAGATGTTTGAAGATATTGGAATTCAATGTGAAGAAATGAAAGACGAAAAAACACGAAAATTAATTTTTGTAAATGAAGAATTAAAGTTAAAATTTTTCTTAGCAAAAGCAAGCGATGTTCCGACATACGTGGAATATGGTGCGGCTGATATAGGAATTGTTGGAAAAGATACTATTTTAGAAGAAGACAGAAAACTGTACGAAGTGCTTGATTTAGGATTTGGAAAATGCAGAATGTGTGTATGTGGTCCAACGTCTGCCAAGGAATTACTGAAAAATCATGGTATGATTCGTGTAGCTTCAAAATATCCTAAAATTGCCAAAGACTATTTTTATAATAAAAAAGGTCAGACTGTTGAAATTATAAAGCTAAACGGTTCAGTTGAATTAGCACCAATTGTGGGACTGTCAGAAGTAATAGTTGATATTGTTGAAACAGGAACAACATTAAAAGAAAACGGTCTTGATGTATTAGAAGAGGTTTGTCCATTATCAGCGAGAATGGTAGTAAATCAAGTTAGTATGAAAATGGAAGATGAGAGGATACGAAAAATCATTTCGGATTTAAAAGTAAAAATTGGCTAGTTAATTTTCTATCCACAGAGTGAGGTATATAAATGCGAATTATAAAATTAGATGAAAATTCAAAAAAGAATATTTTAAACGATTTATTAAAAAGAAGTCCAAATAATTATGATAATTATTCTGAAAGTGTAAACAAAATACTTGCTAATGTTAAGGAAAATGGAGATAAAGCATTATTTGACTACACAAGGAATTTTGATGGTGCAGATATTAATGAATATAACATCAAAGTTACTAAAGAAGAAATAGAAGAAGCATATAATAGCTTAGACAATCCTAAATTAGTTAACATTATCAGAAAATCTTTAAAGAATATAAGAGAATATCACGAAAAACAACGACAGTATAGCTGGTTTGATTCAAAGCCTGATGGCTCGATTTTAGGCCAAAAAGTGACACCTATGTCGCGTGTTGGCGTTTATGTTCCGGGTGGAAAAGCTGCTTATCCATCATCAGTTTTAATGAATGTTGTCCCTGCTAAGGTAGCCGGTGTTGAACAAATTATTATGGTTACACCACCGGGAAAAGACGGAAAAGTTAATCCAAACACACTTGTTGCTGCTAGCGAAGCAGGTGTTGATGCAATCTACAAGGTAGGTGGAGCTCAGGCTATTGCTGCACTGGCATACGGCACAGATACAATCAAAAAAGTAGATAAAATCGTTGGTCCAGGCAATATTTATGTTGCTTTGGCAAAAAAAGCTGTTTTTGGTTATGTAAGTATTGATTCCATTGCAGGCCCTAGTGAAATACTTGTTTTAGCAGATGAAACAGCTAATCCAAGATATGTAGCTGCTGACCTTTTATCTCAGGCAGAACATGACGAATTAGCCTCAGCCATTCTTGTTACAACAAGTGATAAACTCGCAAAAGAAGTAGCCAAATATGTAGATATGTTTGTTTCAAAATTAAGAAGAAAAGAAATTTTACAAAAATCACTGGATAATTATGGTTATATACTTGTTGCAGACAATATGAAAGATGCAATAGAAACAGCTAATGATATTGCGTCAGAGCATTTAGAAATAGTCACTAAGAATCCTTTTGATACAATGACAAAAATCAAAAATGCAGGAGCTATATTCCTTGGAGAGAACAGTTCTGAGCCGTTAGGAGATTATTTTGCCGGTCCTAATCATGTTCTTCCGACAAATGGTACTGCAAAATTCTTTTCTCCGCTTAGTGTAGATGATTTCATAAAAAAATCAAGTATTATTTCATATTCAAGAGAAGCATTAAAACCCTTGAGTGAAGATATCCAAAATTTTGCTAGAGCTGAAGGATTAACAGCTCATGCTAATTCAATCAGAGTAAGATTTGAAGAAGATGATAATTTTGAGGAGTTAAAGTTATGAGTAGAATTGGAAAATGCACCAGAAATACAAATGAAACACAAATAAATGTAGAAATTAATCTTGATGGCACAGGAAAATCGAATATTGATACAGGTATTGGTTTCTTCGACCATATGTTAATTAGTTTTGCAAAACATGGTCTATTTGACTTAAACATAAATGTAAATGGAGACTTAGAAGTAGACTGCCATCATACCATAGAAGACACAGGCATTGCTATAGGATATGCCCTAAGAGATGCTTTAGGAAAAAAGGAGTCAATAAAAAGATATGGACATACAATTTTACCGATGGATGAATGTCTCACATTATGTGCACTTGATTTGTCAGGAAGACCTTATTTAGTTTTTAATGCTGAATTTACAACAGATAAAGTAGGTGCATTTGATACCGAAATGGTAAAAGAATTCTTCCATGCCCTAACCTATGCATCGGGAATGAATTTGCACATAAAAATCCTTGAATCAGGCAATAATCATCATATGATAGAAGGTATTTTTAAAGCTTTTTCCAAAGCATTAGACCAGGCTACAATTCTTGACGAAAGAATAACAGATGTATTATCAACGAAAGGAACATTATGATGAACAAATTTAGAATTATACCATCCATCTATCTTTTTAATGGTATGGTCGTAGATAAAGATACTAGAGAAATAATTGGCAATGGCGATGCTGTTGAACTTGCTACTTTCTACAACAACAGAGGCGCTGATGAATTACTTATATTTGATATTTCAAGTAATGATGCCGAACACGAAGCGAATATCGGAACAATGATTAAGGTTCAGGATGCTGTAGATATTCAGATGATTGCCGGTGGTAATATTATGCGCCTTGAAGATGTGAAAAAATATTTGTATACAGGTGCAAAAAAGACAATTTTAAACCTTGATAAAGAAAGTAATGCAGAAATGCTTAAAGAAGCTGCAGAACGCTTTGGAAGCAACAAAATTGCGGTTATGATAGACAAAAATTTCGATTTTTCTAAAATTAACCAATTAAAGTATGATGGTGCATCATTAATCATTGCAAATGACTGTGCTAGTGAATGTATAGATTGTGGCATAAAAGTTATGGCTTTTAACTGTAAATTCACATTTAGTAATATGGTTGATTTTGCCCAAAAAAATGACAGCTATGGTATTTCTGATTTATCTTTTAACACAGACTTTGACTTTTTTAACTTCAAAATCAAATTAAAAGAAGAAGGTGTAAATACCAATGTTTTTGAATCTGCTATAAAATTTGATGATTTTAAGAAGAATTCTGATGGAATGATTCCTGTAATTGTTCAGGATTACAAAACAGATAAAGTATTAATGCTTGCTTATATGACAGAGGAAGCTTTTAACCTTACTATGAAAACAGGTAAAATGACATATTATAGTAGAAGCAGAGACGAAATTTGGGTAAAGGGTGCAACTTCCGGACATTTTCAATATGTAAAAGAATTGTCGATGGATTGTGATTTAGACACAATGCTTGCAAAAGTATATCAGGTTGGTGTACCTTGTCATACAGGCGCGGACACATGTTTCTTTAACACTCTTGTAAAAAAAGAATATGATGACACTAATCCTATGCGTGTTTTTGAAGATGTTTATAATGTGATTTTAGACAGAAAACAAAATCCAAAAGAAGGTTCATACACTAACTATCTTTTTGACAAAGGTATTGATAAAATTCTAAAAAAAGTGGGAGAAGAAGCCACAGAAATTGTAATTGCAGCAAAGAATCCCGACCCACAGGAAGTTAAATATGAGATTTCTGATTTCTTATATCATGTAATGGTATTAATGGCAGAAAAAAATATTTCTTGGAAAGAAATTACAAAAGAACTTTCAAGAAGATAAGAATAATAAAATATTTTGTGAGGATATAAAATGAATATTGGAATAATTTTTGATATGGATGGAACTCTTTGGAATTCCACAGAAAATATTACTAAATCATGGAATGAGATATTAGAAAAACGAGGATTTGGTAACATAAAACTTACTACTGAACAGGTATCAAAGGAAATGGGCAAACTTATGAAAGATATTGCTGATTCACTTATGAAAGATATACCTTGTGATATAAGATATGATATTTTTGATGAATGTTTAGAATATGAAAATCAATATCTTCTAAAAAATGGTGCAAAAGTCTATGATGGAGTAGAAGAAGTTTTTAAACAACTCAATGACAATTATAAGGTGTTTATTGTAAGTAATTGTCAGGAAGGATATATTCCTACTTTTTTAGAATATTATGATTTTCATAAATATGTTTCTGACTATGAGGAAGCAGGACGTACCGGCCTTATAAAATCAGAAAATATTAAATTAATAATTAAAAGAAATAATCTTGACATGGCATTCTATGTAGGTGACACATTAGGTGATATGGAAGCTACAGATAATGCAGGAATACCTTTCATTCATGCAGCTTATGGCTTTGGACATGTTCCAAAAGACAGAACAAAGATAAATACTATTACAGATTTGCCAAAAACATTAGAAGATTTGATTGAAAATAAAACCAAATAAGTCAGAAAGGAAGGGTGTAATCTTTTTATACAATAAAATAATAATAAGATTATGCAAAACTTAATGAGAAAATTAGCACTATCAGACGAAATCTTGATGAAAATAGAAAAACCTGCCAGATATATTGGGGGGGAATTTAATTCTATTATAAAAAATCATAATGACGTAAAAACAAAATTTGCTTTTGTATTTCCCGATGTGTACGAGGTTGGTATGTCACATTTAGGGATACAGATTTTATATGATTTTCTTAATAAAAGAGATGATATATGTTGTGAAAGGGTATACTCGCCATGGATTGATTTAGACAAAATTATGCGTGAAAAAAATATTTCTTTGTTTACATTAGAAAGTCAGACACCTGTTAAGGATTTTGATTTTGTAGGAATAACTCTCCAATATGAAATGTGTTATACAAATATTCTTCAGGTACTTGATTTATCCGGCATACCTTTGCTTGCAAAAGACAGAGGTGAAGATGATCCGATTGTCATAGGTGGTGGCCCATGCAGTTATAATCCAGAACCTATAGCAGATTTTTTTGATTTATTTTATATAGGGGAAGGCGAGACAGAATATTATAATCTTATAGATTTATATCAGGAAAACAAAAAAAATGGTGGCAGTAAAAAAGATTTCTTAGAAAAAGCTGCCCAAATTTCATGTATATATGTTCCTTCGTTTTATGATGTAACATACAATGAAGATGGAACGATAAAAGAAATGAAGCCTAATAATCCGAATGCTAAAGAAAAAGTACGAAAATCTATAGTATTAGATTTTGACAATGTTTCTTATCCTGAAAAGCCTTTAGTTCCATTTATTAAAGTTGTTCAGGACAGATGCGTTCTTGAAGTTCAGCGTGGATGTATCAGAGAATGTAGATTTTGTCAGGCAGGTTCTGTTTATAAACCATTAAGAGAAAAAAATATTGAAAAATTAAAAGAGTTTGCAATTGAAATGCTTAAAGCTACAGGTAATGAAGAAATTTCTTTAAGTTCACTTAGTACAAGTGATTATTCAAAATTAAAAGAGCTTATTGATTTTCTTATTGATGAATGTAAATCCAGACACATTAATATCTCATTACCATCCCTAAGAATAGATGCATTCTCTTTGGATGTAATGAGCAAGGTGCAGGATATTAAGAAAAGCTCAATTACATTTGCACCGGAAGCCGGAACTCAGCGTATGAGAAATGTTATAAATAAAGGCTTATCTGAAGAAGATATCATCAATGGTTGTACACAAGCTTTTACTGCAGGATGGAACAAAGTAAAATTGTATTTTATGTTAGGCCAGCCAACAGAAACAAACGAAGATGTTGATGGTATTATGGACTTATGTGAAAAAATAGCAGAAGTATATTATGAAACAGTTCCAAAAGAACAGCGTAAAGGAAAATGTCAAATTACAGCAAGTTCATCATTCTTTGTACCAAAGCCTTTTACACCTTTCCAATGGGCACCGATGTGTCAGGCTTCAACATTTCTTGATAAAGCAAAACGTGTAAATGATAAATTAAAAACTTTGCTTAACAGAAAAAGTATCAGATATAACTGGCATGAGTCTGATTTAAGCGTACTTGAAGGACTCTTAGCAAGAGGTGACAGGCGTCTTTCATCATTGCTTTTGTCTATATACAAAAAAGGCGGAATTTACGATGCCTGGTCAGAGTGTCATAATAACAACATCTGGGAAGAAGCAATAGCTGAAAATAATATAGATATAGATTTTTATGTTACAAGAGCAAGAAAAGATGATGAAATATTCCCATGGGATTTTATAGATACAGGTGTAACAAAAAATTTCCTGTTAAGAGAATGGCATAACGCACAAAATGAGATTGTAACTCCTAACTGTAGAAAACAATGTTCAGGATGTGGTGCAGCAAGTTTTGGAGGAGGTATTTGTTATGAAGGTAAGAATTAGATTTTCTAAACAGGGACAGATGAAATTTATCGGCCATTTGGATATGGTTCGATATTTTCAAAAAGTCATTCGGAGAAGCGAAGTTGATGTTGCATATTCTGAAGGTTTTTCACCACACCAAAAAATTTCATTTGCTGCACCTCTAAGTGTAGGTGTATTAAGTAAAGGTGAATATTTTGATATGGAAGTACATAGTACAGAATCTTCTCTTACTATGTTAAAAAAACTAAATGAACAAAATGTAGAAGGCGTTGAAATATTAAGCTATAAATTATTACCTGATGATGCAAAAAATGCCATGAGCGTGGTTGCAGGAGCAGATTATAAAGTTTACACTCAACTTTTTGATGAAAAAACCTTAAATGCCTTTATGAATCAAGAACAAATTATTGTATTAAGGAAAACAAAGAAAAGTGAAAAAGAAGTTGATATTAAACCATTAATATATGACATAAAAATAGAAAAAGATGGTATTTTTATGAAAGTAGCACAAGGCAGTGCATCAAACCTGAAGCCTGACTTGGTTATTAAAACTTTAGCTGATTTTTCAGGCATGACACTTCCTGAATATATTGTATATGAAAGACTTGATATGTATTGCTTTGAAAATAATAAACTTGTTTCTTTAGATGATATTGGAGGAGAAATTGAGTAATAAATTAATCATTTCCGATTTTTATAAAGATATTCTTTTTGGATTCTTTTTTAAGGAAGACAGGCTTGAAAGATTAATCCATTTTAATGAAGATAATGTCCTTGGAAACGTATATTCAGGTTATGTTAAAGATGTTGTTAAAAATATTAATGGAGCATTTGTTTATTTTGACAATAATAAGGTTGGTTTTCTTTCATTAAAGGGATTTGAAGAATCTGTTAAACAAGGGGATAAAGTTCTTGTTCAGGTTGCGGGAGATAAGATTAAATCTAAAGATTATTCCTTGACTACAGCTATTAATCTTAATTCCGAATGTCTTGTTTTGACTGCTAAAAATACTGATATAAGCATCTCAAAAAAAATAAAAGATACTACTGTTAGAAAGAATTTGAAAGATTTACTCGCACCTCTAAAAAATCATGAATATGGTTTTATTATAAGGACCAATGCAGTTTCATTTTCAAACGAAAATATTTTAAAACAGGCTTACGAATTAATAAAAAAATGGACAGATATAAAAAAGAAATTTGATTATAGTATTTCAAAATCTATTCTTTTGAAAAAAAATCAATATTTTGAGACAATTAATGATTTAAAAAAGAACGGTGTGCTAGAAATAATCACAGATAATTTATCAGTTTATGAGAAGTTAAATGAAAAAAATATTTCTTGTACATATAATTCTATAGATAAAATCAGTTTATGTAATAAATATTCATTAGAAACTAATTTGAATAAACTTATTTCAAAAAAAGTGTGGTTAAAATCTGGAGCCTATCTTGTTATAGAGCCAACTGAAGCATTAACTGTTATAGATGTAAATACAGGAAAAGCTGATTTGAAAACTAATAGAGAGAGTACCTTTAAAAAAATTAATTTAGAGGCTGCAAAAGAAGCTGCATCACAAATCAAGCTTAGAAATATTTCAGGAATTATTATTGTAGATTTTATAAATATGAAAAATAGTGAAGATTATGATATATTAAATAAATATATGTCAGATTGCCTTTTAAATGATTTTTCAGTTTCATCTGTTGTGGACATTACAAAGTTAGGTTTAATGGAAATCACACGAAAAAAGAAAGAAAAATCTTTAAATGAAATTATATCTGAAATAAATTAATTTTGTTGAACGGGAGTTTATAATGGATAAAAAATCAATAGGCGAATTAAGAAGACGACTAAAAAAAGATAGTTGTACATTTACAAAAATTTGTGGATGCTACGTAGATGACAATAAAAATAAAGTTACTAATCTTGACGAAGTTTTTATGAACTTAGAAGATGATGAATATTTCAAATATTTAGAAATTGGAAAAAAAGTTCTTTCTACAAACGTAGGAAACAATATACTTGAGCTTAATTTTCCGTTAGAGGAAGAAAAGCCGGGAGGACATCAGCAGTTTTTGCTTGGACTAAAAAAAAGTGCGTTAAAAGATCAAGGATTGCTTGATAGTTTTTATGATATGATAATCGAAAAATACGATTCTCTTGGAAACTATCTTATTCTTTTATTCCATGATGTTTACGATGTTATGACAAAAACATCTGATAACAATAAATTAGATGAATCAGAAGAAGTATATGAATATATAATATGTGCTATTTGTCCAATGATATTGTCTAAACCGGGACTTGGCTACAATAGAGACAAAAAGAAGATAAGCACCCTAAATCGTGAGTGGTTTGTGGGAATGCCTGAAACTGGATTTGTTTTTCCTGCATTTATTGATAGAAGTAGTGATATACATTCAGTATTGTTATATACTGCTGATTCAAAGAACGTTCACACAGAAATGATAGAAGATATATTAGGCTGTAAACAAAAACTCACTTTTGCACAACAGCAGAATGTTTTAAATGATATGGTTTTAGAAGTTACAGGCGAGGATGATATTAAAGATATCATGGAAACAATTAATATAGAATTGGCCCAAATTTCAGAAGAACAACCAGAGACCTATGTATCAAAGAATCATATAAAAGATGCTTTAGAATATGCAGGTATACAGGAGACCAAGGCTGAATCCATCGGCGATAAATATATGTCTTCCATAAATAATGAGGAAATTCCTTATTTAGAGGATTTGGTTCCTAATAAAGCAGCAAAAATTGTTAAAGACAATAACGAAAAATATCTTTTGAAAGAAGAAATCAAAGAATTAAACAGAAAAATCGCAACATTTTCTGATGAAGTAGGAGAAAGCGACATTATAATAAAGGTTACCTCAAAAAAGAAGGAATTAATTAGGCAAGAAACAATTGATGGACAAAACTGCGTTGTAATACCTATAACTGACAATGATAATTTGAAAATTAATTAGAATATAACTAACTCAATTTTCGAGAAATAAAAAATCAAATTTCGAATTTTATAATTTTTCGTTATAAAATATATTCATAATTATTTTTTTATTTTACAATTTGAATTTTTATGCGAATTACAATTTTTCACTATAAAATATTACATTTTTTGCAATATTACGATTTTACGATTTTTCGCCATAAAATATTTGACAACACAGAAACTATATGTTATCATACTTTAGTATGCCGCTCAGTGTGGTTATAAGAACTGCCATATGCAGTCACCAAAGCTGGCGAGTAATGAGTAATAGGAGGTGCCCATAATGTACGCAATTATAGCAACAGGTGGTAAACAGTACAAAGTTGAAGAAGGCCAGAAAATCAGAGTTGAAAAACTTGGTGTTGAAGCTGGAAGCAAGTTTACTTTTGACCAGGTTCTTTTAATTGGTGGCGATGATGTTAAGGTTGGTGAACCAACAGTTGCCGGAGCTAGCGTTGAAGCTACAGTAGTAGGTGATGGCAAAGCTAAAAAAGTTATCGTTTACAAGTATAAGAGAAAAACAGGTTATCATAAAAAGAACGGTCATAGACAGCAGTACACAGAAGTTCAGATTGACAAGATCAATGCTTAATTATCAGGTGACTGTATGACTAATATAACTTTTTATAAAGCACATGATACATATGTTGGCTTTAGAGTTTCCGGACATTCCGGTTATGCTGAAGAAGGCAGCGATATCATTTGTGCAGGGATATCTGTACTGACGATTAATTTTATTAATTCTATAGATTCTTTTACAAAGGATAAGTTTTTATTAAACGAGAATCCTGATAAAGCATTAATAGAATTTATATTTAAGACAAAATCCGGTACATCAGACGAATCCCAATTATTATTCAAATCATTAGTTTTAGGACTCAGTGATTTATATGAAGAAAACAAAGATTTTATATCATTAGATTATAAGGAGGTATAGCTATGATGAAGATGAACCTTCAGTTCTTCGCTCATAAAAAAGGTATGGGTTCTACAAAGAACGGTAGAGACTCAGAATCAAAGAGACTTGGTGCCAAAAGAGCAGACGGACAGTTTGTAAAAGCTGGAAACATCCTTTACAGACAGCGTGGTACAAAGATTCACCCAGGCGTTAACGTTGGTCGTGGTGGTGATGATACATTATTTGCTACATCAGACGGTATCGTTAGATTTGAAAGAAAGGGCAGAGACAAAAAACAGGTTTCTGTATACCCTGTAGCTGAATAATATAAACAAGTAACAACAGGCTTCAAGTCATTACTGATTTGAAGCCTATTCTTATATAAAACATTTTTATGATTCACAGGATTATGTAATAATCTTTAACCCCTTAATATAGTTGGAGGTGTTTTTATGTTTGCAGATTTTGCGAAAATTTTCATTAAATCAGGTAAAGGTGGAGATGGACATATTTCTTTCCGCCGAGAATTGTATGTGCCAAATGGTGGACCTGACGGCGGTGACGGTGGAAAAGGTGGCGACATTATTTTTCAGGTAGATAAAGGTTTGAATACACTTTATGAATTCAGACATAATCACAATTATAAAGCAGAGCCGGGCCAGGAAGGCGGAAAAAGAAATAAAACTGGAAAAAACGGTGAAGACCTTATCATAAAAGTTCCGGAAGGAACAGTTATCAGAGAAGTGGAAACAGGAAAGGTTGTTGCAGATATGAGTGGTGACAATCAAAGAACTGTTTTATTAAAAGGAGGAAGAGGCGGCAAAGGTAATCAGCATTATGCAACAGCTACTATGCAGGTTCCTAAATATGCGCAGCCGGGCCAAAAAGCAATGGAGCTCAATGTAACACTTGAGCTAAAAAGTATTGCCGATGTAGGACTTGTAGGTTTTCCGAATGTTGGAAAGTCAACATTATTATCCCGAGTTACTAATGCTGACCCCAAAATAGCAAATTATCATTTTACAACCTTAAATCCTAACTTAGGCGTAGTCGATTTAGATGGCGGGAAAGGATTTGTAATTGCGGATATCCCTGGACTTATCGAAGGTGCATCTGAAGGTGTTGGTCTTGGACATAAATTTTTAAAGCACATTGAGCGTACAAAGGTTATCATTCATATGATTGATGCTGCATCTGTTGAAGGTCGTGATCCGATAGCTGATATTAAAGCAATCAACAACGAATTAGAAGCATATAATCCGGATTTATTAAAACGTCCACAGGTTATTGCTGCAAACAAAATTGATGCAATCTATGGTGATACTAACGAAATAATTGACGGTATCAGGAAAGAATTCGAACCTGAAATAAAGGTATTTCCTATTTCAGCAGTAAGTGGAAAAGGTCTCAAAGAATTACTTTTCTATGTTCGCTCACTCTTAGACCAAATCGGAGATGCTCCTGTCATATATGAACAGGAATTTGATCCATTTGAATTTAATGATAATGTGGAATTACCTTATGCTGTAGAAAAAGTAGAAGAAGGCTTATATTCTGTAGAAGGTCCTAGAATCGAAAGAATGCTTGGTTATACAAATATCGATTCCGAGAAAGGATTTATGTTCTTCCAGAACTTTATGAAAGACAATGGAATTCTTGATGAATTAGAAGAACTTGGTATCGAAGAAGGCGACACAGTCAAAATTTACGGACATCAGTTCGATTATTACAAATAATAGATAATATTGGAGAAAATAAATGAATAGTAAACAAAGAGCATATTTAAGAAAAATATCAGCTATGGACGACCCTATTTTTCAGGTTGGAAAATCTTCAGTAACACCTGAAATCACTGCAGCAATAGACGAAGCGTTAGAAAAAAGAGAACTTATTAAAATTAATGTTTTAAAGAACTGCTTTGATGATCCTAAATCAATAGCAGAGGTTTTGGCAGACAGAACACGTTCAAACGTTGTGCATGTTATAGGCAGAAAAATTGTTTTATACAGACCTGCTAAAGAAGAAAAGAACAGAAAAATAATTCTTCCATAACGCAAATATATCCCACTATAAATTAGGAGAACATTATGAAGGTAGGAATTTTAGGCGGAACATTTGATCCCATACACAATGCTCATATAGAAATTGCAAAAGCTGCCTTAGCACAATTTCAATTAGACAAGGTATTGATTATGCCAACACCAAATCCACCACACAAAGATAAAACTACGATTACAGATAATTTTCATAGAGTCAATATGATAAAATTGGCCATTTCATCCTATGATAAAATTAAGTTTTCGGATTTTGAACTTAACTCACAGGATGTTACTTATACCGCCGACACCTTATATATGTTAAACGAAATAAATCCTGATATTGAATATTATTTTATATTAGGGAGTGATTCAATTTTATCTTTTCTAAGTTGGTACCGACCTGATGTTATAACAAAATACTCAAAATTATTAGCGGTAAGACGTGATGATGAAAGTTCTACCTTAATGGAAGAACAAATCACTGAAATAGAGAGTAAATTCAATACCACCATTGGCATTATAAAAATGAATTCTATGAATATATCTTCAAGTTATGTCAGAACACATGATTATGAAGCTATTAAGGAAATGGTTCCTAAATGTGTTTATAACTATATAAAACTAAATAATTTATACTCAGACAACAACATTAACAAAGCTTGGTCCATCAATAAAATAACTCAGGATTTAGAAGCAACTTTAAAACCTTCACGTTATTTTCATACATTATCTGTTGCAAAAACTGCAAAGGAAATGGCTGAACATTTTAACGAAAATCCAA
Source organism: uncultured Eubacterium sp. (assembly GCA_964461415.1). Taxonomy (GTDB): domain Bacteria; phylum Bacillota; class Clostridia; order Lachnospirales; family Lachnospiraceae; genus Eubacterium_G. The sequence goes on along the minus strand of CAYWUE010000011.1, from coordinate 2,341 downwards.
ACAAAGCTTATTTTGCAGGCATACTTCATGATTGTGCAAAAAATTATAGTAATGAATCATTAATCGCTATATGTCAGAACAACAATTTGAATATAAATGATTTTGAAATAAATAATCCACAATTACTACATGGCAAAGTAGGAGCGTATTTGGCTAATATAAAATATGGCATAACCGATAAAGAAATTTTATCTGCAATAATCTGGCACACAACCGGTAAGCCAAATATGACAACTTTAGAAAAGATTATATTTTGCGCTGATTATATCGAACCTACAAGATACAAGCAGCCTAATTTAGAAGAATTGCGAATGATTGCATTATCAGATTTGGATATGTTAACCTATAGAATTCTTGAAGATACGGTGACGTACTTAAAACATTTTTCTAAGGATTCCATTGATGATAATACGATAAATGCATACAATTATTATAAAAATCTAATAAAGGAGAGATAATTCATGAAATCTAATGAACTTGCAAAAATAGCCTATAATTCTCTTGATGATAAAAAAGGGATAAATATAACTATTATAGATATTTCTGAAATTTCAGTTATTGCCGATTATTTTATAATAGCTGGAGGAAATAATGAAAATCAGGTAAAATCATTAGCCGGAAATGTTGAAGATTCCTTTGCAGAAGAAGGACTTTCACCAAAACATATTGAAGGATATACCAATGCTAATTGGATACTACTAGATTATGAAGATATTATTGTTCATATTTTTAACGAAGACGATAGACTTTTCTATGACCTTGAGAGAATTTGGAGGGATGGAACGGTTGTTGACATAAAAAACTTATAATTATAGAAAGAAAGGACGCAAGACAATGGAAAAAAAATTAGTTCCTGTTACATTACTCACAGGATATTTAGGTGCAGGTAAGACGACATTACTTAATCAGGTACTTACGAACCAAAAAGGATATAAAGTAGCTGTAATAGTTAATGATGTAGGTGAAGTAAATATTGACGCTACTTTAATCGAAAAAGGCGGACAAGTTACACAAAAAGACAATAACCTTGTAGCTTTAGATAACGGTTGTATATGTTGTACTCTTAATGTTGATCTTGTAAATCAGATTATAGACTTGATTGAAAGTGAAAAATTTGATTATATTCTTATTGAAGCTAGTGGCATAAGTGAACCGATTCCAATAGCCCAGACTATTACTATGTTAGACGGAACATATGATGCTAAAGCTAAAATTGCCCGCTTAGACAATATTGTATCAGTTGTTGATGCTTCAAGAATGGCTGACGAATTCGGATGTGGAGAAAATCTCGTTAATCATACACCGGATGAAGATGATGTTGAAAGCCTTATAATTCAGCAGATTGAATTTTGTAATACAATCATCTTAAACAAGGTTGATACCGTAACTGAAGAACAATTAAATAAGGTTAAAGCTATTATTAACGCTTTGCAGCCCGAAGCAAAAGTAATTGAAACAAACTACGGCATAGTAGATGTAGATGAAGTACTTAACACAAACAGATTTAATTTTGAAAAGGCAAGTATGTCTGCAGGCTGGATTAAGTTAATGGAAGAATCTCAAGGAATAGAAGAAACAATTGCTGAGAATGTAGAAGAACATCATCACGAACATGACAAAGAGTGTGATGGCCATAAGCATCATCACGAACATGGTGAAGAATGTCATTGTCACGATCATCACAATGATGAAGGACACGAACATTGTGACCATGAACATGGTATCTGTCACTGTGGACATCACCATCATGGAGATAATGTCGGTTATGGGATCAGTTCGTTTGTATATTACAGAAGAAAGCCTTTCTCTAAAGATAAGTTTGAAGACTGGCTTGATGAAATGCCAAAGACAATTATTCGTGCCAAAGGTATTATTTGGGCTGCTGAAAACAATAACGATGCATATCTTTTTGAACAGTCAGGTCGACAGATTAATATTGCAAATGCAGGACAATGGGTTGCCACTGCACCTAGAAAGGTACGTGCAAAAATGATGAAAGAAGATCCTACTTTAGCTAATGATTGGGACGAAGAAGTAGGAGACCGTATGATAAAAGTAGTGTTCATCGGTCATGATATGGATAAAAATTCAATAATCAAATCATTAGATGAATGTTTAGCATATTAATTCTAATCTAATTAATTATAATATTTCAAATCAGAACATAAATATATAATCATTCGAACAATCCTGATATTTCAAGTTTGTTCGAATGTCAAATACCGTCGAATGTCAAATACTCAAAAAACTCTTTCCATTGCAAGTAGAAGCAACGGAAAGAGTTTTTTATTGGTTTAAAACCAATAAAACCCCCTGCTATGCAGGGGTGTTCCCAGTAAGC